>CAKUKW010000214.1 GCA_934663885.1 uncultured Tidjanibacter sp. | reverse complement strand
GGTCGGGACTGACGACTACACCCGAGCTCAGGAACAGGCCTTCGATATAATTGCGGCGGTAGAAACCTATCGTCAGCTCCACCAGCTCCTCAGGCGAAAGCGAGGCGCGGGGAATGTCGTTGCTGCTGCGGTTGATACAGTATGCGCAGTCGTACATGCAGTAATTCGTCTGCATTACCTTTAGCAGCGACACGCACCTCCCGTCGGCCGTGAAGCTGTGGCATATTCCCCAGCCGTGGGCATTCCCCAACATCCCGGGCTGG
Organism: uncultured Tidjanibacter sp.; assembly: GCA_934663885.1. Lineage (GTDB taxonomy): Bacteria > Bacteroidota > Bacteroidia > Bacteroidales > Rikenellaceae > Tidjanibacter. The sequence goes on along the minus strand of CAKUKW010000214.1, from coordinate 3,225 downwards.
CTTTTGCGCGTAGTGCCGCTCGATGCGCATGACACATCGTATTTGGCCGACTCGGCCAGTACCTCCAGTTTTTTCAGCAGATTCTCTTTCATGGACACAAATATCGGAAGTAAAATTCAATTTTCAAAGCAATAAGTACAATTATTGAATTATTCACATAGTGAATAATCACGACCGGAGCCCGAATGTCGTTCGGTATCAGGCCGTATGTCTTCATCGGACGGTTCGGATAAGGGGCGGGAGGTAATTATTCCCCAACAAAATAATCACTGACGGTCGCGGGCCGAAATCCACCTTAGGGCCTGTCGCTGCCGCGCGGCAGCGTTCAGGATAAGGTGAAGCAGGTATCTGGAGGGTGTAATTCTCCTCTGTTCTCTGCCATATACCTGATTTGTATTAGGTTGTGCTATATTTTGAGCTGTTTTTTGCATGCAATGTTATTGGTTTGTGTCATTTTATGTCATAACTTCGCCCCCGAGTTATGTAATTAATTGAGAGGAATATTCTTAACCCTGAATTTATGCCTAAAGTTAGCGAAGTCTTATTAGTAAAAAGACCCGATTGGAATGTGCTCGAAATTTCGAAAGTTGTTTCACTTCCGGAAATAGCCGACACTATCACGGAGAGTTTTGGAAAGTTGTATGAGTATCTTGCGGAACTGGGCGAATTGCCAGCCGAGATTCCTTACGTCGCGTATTACAACTGGAAAGATATGCACCATAAGCCTATTAAAATAAGCGTAGGTATTTCGATGCATGAACCTTTTCTGGGTAAAGGCGAGATCAAATCGAACGTGATTTCGGCAGGAAAGTGCGCGTTGAGTATATTCAGGGGATCGTATGCGGATATGCATGCGTTTTATGAAGCCATGGAGAAATTTGTGACCGACCGCGGCATGGAGCTTGCAGGCGATTGTTATGAGTATTACTACAACGGGGCGGAGATGTCGGAAGACGATTATATCACAAAAGTGATTTTGCCCGTGAAATAACGTTATCTCGGTAAATTGGCAATGATAAAGGCGGAACGTATTGAGCGTTCCGCCTTTATTTGTTGTCATATCCGGGGCAGGAACGGATAAATTTCGTAAAATGTTACCGTTCCTGTCTAAGTGTGGCGCTACTTAACCTGCACCTGGCCGCCCTCGTTATTGGCCCGTACGGTATTTTCGTACATGGCGCGGCAGTCTACCGGCGGCAGGTGGAAAATACCGGGATATATTGCCGCGAGGTTGATGCTGACCTTGACCTGCATGCCTGAGGGCAGGTAATTTACATAGCTGTAAACCCTGTCATCGCGGAAGTCTTGGTAGTTTATACCTGTTCCGCCCGAGTCCGTGCTGCTGTCATTCAGGAAGCGGGTGTTGAGTATCTCCCATCCCGAAGGGAAAATTTGCGTCAGCACAAGATTGCGGTAACCCCGCAGGGAGGTATTGCTTACCGTAACTTCGGCTGTGAAAGCTGTTCCCTGAGGGAGCTCCTTAACGTTAACGGTATTTCCGTACGGGTCTTTGTAGGCTACCGATATGGCGATGCCTTCGGCGTACGGTTCCTCCTTGCCCAGTTCGGGAATGCCGTCGACTATGAGTCGTGCAAACAGCGTAGCGGAACCGTTGTTCTTTATTTCGACCTCGGCTGAACCGCCTGCATTTTCGAACATAACTTCGCTCCAGACATTGCGGGATGTTTTCACGTTATCCCTTTTCTGCCCGCAGGCGTAGCTGAAGTCCATCTCGCCCCCGACCTTGAATTTCGTGATGTACTGCGACATCGCCATCAGCGCGTATGCCGTTGTCTGGGTACTCAGCCATTGATTGGAGCTGAGTTCGGCGGAAATTTCGTTCGCCATGACAGCTGCCGCCCTGCCGTCGTCCAGCAATGTCAGTACCATCAGCTTGATGGCCTTGTCCCGCAGATCGCTGCCGAAGGTGAGGTCGTACTCGTTGTATGTCTTGCTTATGGGAGTTGTTTTCTCGATGAGTGAACGGGCGACGTCCGGCCTTCCCGCCTTGGCGTAGGCGGCGGCCAGCATCCAGCTCGTCATCGGATAGAGCCTGTCACTCTCCTTCAGGCGGTTCATGGCTCCCGTTTCGGGACTTCCCGAGAGGGCCAGGACATAAAGCCTGTATGCCTGAGTGAATTCATCGGATTGTGCGTAATGGTCATCCGTGAGCCTCCAGCTCCTTGCCGCGCGGCGCATTCCCGCCATAGCGTTCATTTTCAGCCCCGAAGGAATAAGGTAGCCTTTCGATTCGGCTTCCAGCAGGAAGTGCGTGGCATAAGGCGATGTCCATTCGTAAACGTAGCTTCCCCCCGGCCAGTAGGAGAATGTGCCGTTGGAGGTCTGGTAGGAACGCATCCTGTTTATAACCTCTTTGACGGCCTGTTCCGTGCCGCTCTGCTGGTTCGGTGTCAGGTATATGAATTCCTTGAGGTACAGCTGCGGGAAACCTTTCGATGTTATCTGCTCGATGCAGCCGTGCGGGTATCCGAGCAGGTAGGAGAGCCTCGAAGAAATATTCACCGGTTGTACGTCCGTTATTTCCAGCGTAAGTTTATTTGTCCCGTCCATGCCGAATAGTTCGGCCGCGCCTTTCCACGACTGTCCCGGCTCTATCGTAAGTGCCGTGGCTTTTGTTTGCGGGGTCGTTACCGACCTTATTTCTATGTCGGTATCATAGACCGAAGTGTCGCCTTTTCCCGAAGCGGTAATAGTTACCCGGCCGGTACCCGGCCGGCTGCCTACGGCTATGCGGAACGAAGCCAACTTGTCGCCTATTTCGTTGAAGTCGAGTTCGAATTGCGACGGCCCCTTAACTGTCATTCCCTCCGAGCATTTTATCGTGACCTTTACTTTGCCGACGCCTTTTTCGGTGGCGAATACCGTCGCCGGAACTACCATTTCCTCGTTCACGCCGATAACCCTCGGAAGAGTTCCGAGCAGCATCACGGGCTTGCGCACCATAACGCTCTTGTCAGCCTTGCCGTAAGCCGAACCGTCACCAGCCACCACCATGACCCTCACGCGCCCGTTGTAGTTGGGCATCGTGAAGTTGTGGGTCTTGTTCTCGCCTTTCTTGAGCAGGAACGGTCCCTCGAACTGGACTACCGGGCGGAAGCGGTTTGTGGAAGCCTTGTCTTTCTGTCCGGCCCCTTCGTCACCGCCGCCTATGCTGAAAATCTGCTCAATGCGGCCGCCATATGCACCGAGGATATAATTATACAT
>CAKUKW010000213.1 GCA_934663885.1 uncultured Tidjanibacter sp. | reverse complement strand
AGTCAGACCTTGCGTGGGATGTTACGGTAACCGGCGACGGTTTCAGCGCCGACCGCACATCGGGCAACGGCAATGCGGCGATAACGGTTACGTTCGGCGAAAACCACAGTACCGCCCAGGCACGTACCGGGAAAGTCACCATAACGGCGTTGGACGAAATTGCTCCGGGCGGATCGCATATCGTTTCTGTTGAGATAACCCAGTCGAAAAAGACAGTGGTCGAACCGGGTTACCTCGTTATTTTTATTGACGAAGACGATGTGTCCTACGATACCCGCAGCATTGACATATCCATAGAAACGGATATGGAGTGGCGGATCACTACGCGCCACCTCACCCCGGGATTCTCAGGCTCCTGGCAGATCACCCCTTCTTTGCCGGGCGGCGAAGGGAACGAGGAAGTAGCGCTCCGGTTCGACTCGAATTACGAATATGACCGCGAGGCTGAAGTAACGGTGACGGCGGGTGATATCAGCCGCAGCGTAACGATAACTCAGCGCGGCAGGTTAGGCGGCACCAACTTCCCGCACTGGACGGAACTTCCTTCGATAGAGCCCGATCAGAATACGTTTTTTTATACCCATTATACGAAGCTCAAGGACGGGCGCGATGTGCGCAACTATTCTCTTTTTTACGACAGGTCGACGTATACCTCATATTGGATAGCGTACCCGATGCACAACAGTTATATGGGAACGGGCAGGAGCGACAAATGGGATTACGATCCTAAAATCCCGCGCGGCTGGCAGGTGAATTATTCGTCGGCATGGGGCGCCAACTATTACGACAGGGGGCACCAGATTGCTTCGGCAGACAGGAACGCTACGGTGAACAAGAGCAATCCGACCGATATGAACGTCCAGACTTTCTACTATACGAACATTACTCCGCAGCGCTGGCAACTGAACCAGCAGAAATGGGAGTCGCTGGAAAGTTACCTTAGGGGTAAAGTTGCAAATAATGCAGATACGATATGGGTCGTTACGGGCGCTATGCTGAGAAGTGCGGGCGGCTCGGAAGATATACTTTATCTGCCTAAGACTAACGGCGACGGGGGGCAGATAGAAGTTCCCGTACCGAATTACTACTTCAAGGTGGCGTTGTGGAACAGGAGTACCAGCGGATCAAGGCATTATACGGCTGTTGGTTTCTGGATGGGAAACGTGGATGCCACAGGTTCGATAACCCGTTCCGATGCCCGTACCGTACGGGAAATCGAGCAGCTTACGGGTTTCGATTTCTTCTCGAACCTTCCCGTTTCGGATCAGAATGCATTCGAAACAGTAGTAGGCGACGGATGGTTTTAAAGCCACGCACAGATGAATTTTGCCGGAATGCCATTCACCTTCTATGATATGAGAGGCGGGTCTTACGGAATAAATTGGAATGCGGGATTGATCGGCGGATTTAATAGAAAACACATTAATAAATAAAAATATGAAAAGAATCTCGGTTGCGCTGATGACGGTCGTCCTCCTGGTGATGGGGCTTACCGGCGCGGGAGCGCAGACAAAGCAGCACCTAATCATGTTCTATAACGTAGAGAACGTTTTCGACACGATCAATACGCCGGGCGTGCTCGACGATGAATTCACACCCGAGGGGCCCAAGCAGTGGAACAGCGTGAAGTACTGGAAAAAGATGGAGAACCTCGAAAAGGTTTTTACTTCACTGGCCAAAGACAACGGCCGTTTCCCGACCATAATAGGCGTCTCGGAAATTGAGAACCGTAATGTCCTGGAAGACATGGTTTCTATGCCTGGAATGCTTCCGGCAAACTACCAGATCGTGCATTACGACGGTCCGGATGCCCGCGGGGTTGACGTCGCATTCTTCTACCGTCCAGACCAGTTCCGCCTGGAGGGCAGCAAGTCCGAAACGACTGTTATAGAGGGCAAGCCCGGCTTCCGTACCCGCGACATCCTTACGATGTGGGGTAAGATGGATGGCGAAGATTTTATGTTCATGGTGGCGCACTGGCCCTCTCGTACGGGCGGCCAGATGGCGTCGGAACCCAACCGTATCGGCGCCGCAAAGACCATGAGAAGCATTATGGACTCGGTCCTTGTAGACAAACCGCAGATGAAAATAGTGCTTATGGGTGACCTGAACGACGATCCCTCCAATAAAAGCGTCGCCGAAGTGCTGGGCGCAAAGCAGCATATAAATGACGCCACCAGGCCCGGTGAACTGTTCAATCCATACTTCCAACTTCACAGGGACGGATACGGTTCGCTCGCCTATCAGGACGCGTGGAACCTTTTCGACAATATAATTGTAAACGGCAATCTTGTGGACGGTGCCGGATACCGGATATGGAAGCCCAAAAGGAGTAAATACTGGGGTTTCATCTACGATAAGTCGTGGCTGAAGCAACAGAGCGGACAGTATAAGGGATATCCCCAGCGCACGTATGTCGGTAACAAGTTCGAGAACGGTTACAGCGACCACTTCCCGGTATATATATTCATAGCGAAATAACAGCCTGTTTAAAAATTAAACGGGCTTCAGCAGGATCAGGTTAATTAAAAAATACAGTACATGAAAAAAAGACTTTTACTATTTGTGTTGCTTCTCTCGTCTATTGCATGGCCGGCTTTGGCCCAGAGCGAGGGTAACGTTACGGGAAAAGTAGTGACCCGTGTCGGCAGAAATGCGATACAGGGGGCTAAAATAACCCTTAAAACCATTCCGGAGAGGGTGGCGACTACGACGGCCGACGGTTCTTTCGAATTTACAGGAGTGTCTTACGGCGTGTATAACGCAACTATCGAGGCGGCGGACTATATATTCGCCGAAATAAATGTGAGGGTAGACGTTCCGTTGAGGGATATAGGAGTGGTTACGCTTTCTCCTGAAACGGTTGTAATAGATCTCGACGACGCCATGTTTACCGAATTCGATATGGAGAACGAAAGCGGGAGCATGTCTACGCCCGGCACCCTTTCGGCATCGCGCGACCCGTTCGACAACGTATCGGGATATAAGTTCAGTTCGATGAGGTTCCGCACCCGAGGTTATGACAGCGGCCTGCAGAATGTTTATATGAATGGAATCAGGCTCAACGATGCACTTACGGGGTATTCGCCCTGGTCGATATGGAGCGGTCTCAACGAAGCTACACGCAACCAGGAAGCCGTGGGAGGCCTCAATACGATCTCTAATTTCGGCCTCGGCGGTGTAAACGGCGTGACCAATATCGATTCGCGCGCTTCGATGCTGCGCCAGGGCCTTCGCGGAAGCGTTGTGACGGCCGATGCCCAGTACCGGCTGAGGCTTATGCTCACATATTCCTCGGGTATGCTGGACAATGGCTGGGCATACGCATTCTCCGCTTCGGCCCGTCTGGGTAACAATGACCATATAGACGGCGTATACTATAATGCTTACGGATATTACGCGGCGGTCGAGAAGCAGTTCAATAACCGCCACCGGCTTTCGTTCACGGTCCTCGGCGTGCCTACCGAAAGGGGTGCGCAGATGGCGGCCACGGATGAAGTTTACAGGATGGTGGACAATAAACTGTATAACCCCAACTG
>CAKUKW010000212.1 GCA_934663885.1 uncultured Tidjanibacter sp. | reverse complement strand
ATATAAGATAATCCCGGAGGGCGGTACGCCACCCCTGTTTGAGCTCGAAAGTCTCCTGAGTGTCGAAGTTGAAAGCTACCGCAACTGTCCTGCAATGGGCATTTACCGAGCCGGTATCCATGTTGATAAGATTCTGCGTGAAGGTTACGCTCTTGGTGCCTATCTTTTCCACCCTGGTTTCCACGGCAAGCCTGTCGTAAAGTTGCGATTGCAGATAATAGTCAGTGTATGTGGAAGCCAGTATCAGGCTTTCCTTGTCAGCCTCTATCGTCTTGTTCATCACCTTCCTGTAAAACTCCATTTTACCCAGGTCGAAATAGTGCTGAAGATTGATATTGTTTATATGGCCTAGCGTATCGCCGTCGGCAAAACGCACCTGTATCTCGGTTATAAGTACTTTTCCCATGTTATTTACGGATTATTTCAATTTCGCCGCCCATTCCCAATTTTATTATTGAGGATGCTTTTCCGGTCGGCTTTCCTTCATATACCGGGTTCACAATAAAGTCGGCCCCTTCTTTTATTTCTGCGCTTATGTCCTCAAACCGGCCCGGTGCCGGTTCCCCCGAAACGTTGGCGGAAGTGGATACGAGCGGTCGTCCAAGTTTATGTATGAGTTGGCGGCAAAACTCATGGTCGGGAATGCGTACTGCCAGCGTCTTTTCCGGCGGCAGGAGGTTGGGCGCTACCCCACCCGCTCCGGGCAGTATGAGTGTCAGGGGTGAGTCCGCGTATTCGAAAAGATCCCAAGCTACATCAGGCAGCCTGCCGAAATAGCGCGCAACAGTCTCCTCTTTATCCAACAGGACTATCATCCCGAGTTTGTTTTCCGACTTTTTTAGGGCGTAAACTTTTGCCACGGCTTCCCCGTTAGTCGCATCGCAACCAATGCCCCAAACGGTATCGGTAGGGTAAAGTATTAATCCGCCGCGCTTTAGAACAGCCGCAGCCTTTTCAATTTCTTCCTGCATCCGGAGTGATTTTGCAAACACAAAAGTAACCCAATTTTTTGTGATTTTCCCAATTCATTATACTTTTGCGTTACTTACAAATAAGATAATAATCCGGACTATTATGGGAAGAGCATTTGAATACAGGAAAGCGACCAAGATGAAACGCTGGGGTAACATGGCCCGCGTATTTACCAAACTCGGCAAATCCATCGAGATGGCGGTAAAGGAAGGTGGTCCCGATCCGGGATCAAACACTAGGCTCAGGATGCTTATCCAGAATGCCAAGCATGAGAATATGCCAAAGGACAATATCGAAAGGGCTATAAAACGTGCTACCTCGAAAGATACCGCCGATTATAAGGAAATGGTATACGAAGGTTACGGTCCCGGCGGAGTCGCCATAATAGTGGAAACCGCCACGGATAATACGACAAGGACGGTAGCCAACGTACGCAGCTACTTCAACAAGTGCGGCGGGACGCTGGGTACATCCGGCAGCGTAAGCTTCATGTTCGACCATAAGAGCGTATTCAAGACCCCGATGAAAGACGGGTTGGATGTCGAGAGCCTGGAACTCGAACTTATGGATTTCGACGTCGATGAAGTTTTCGTGGACGAGGATAATTTTGTCAATATGTACGGCCCGTTCGAATCTTTCGGGCAGATACAGTCTTACCTCGAAGGGAACGGATACGAAATAACCAGCGGAGAATTTACCCGTATCCCGCAGGATTCCAAGGAAGTTACTCCCGAGCAAAAGGAAAGCGTCGAAAAACTCCTGGAAAAACTGGAGGAAGACGATGACGTAACCAATGTTTATAATAACATGAGAGAGGAATAGGTGTTGCCGGGAGAGTTCGCATTATTCCCTGCATTATCATAATAAAAAACAAATCCCGGACTTCCGGGATTTGTTTTTTATCAATCGGGATGGTTTTAAAACTGTTCGAGCAACTCTATCCGTTTTTCTATAGGGGGGTGGGTCGAGAATAAGCTTTTACGCTTCCTTTTGCCGGAATTTTCTATGAAGAGCTGTGCCACATCCGCACGCTTTACCGATTCCACCTCGCAGTTGCCCGATATCTTACGCAGCGCGCTTGCCAGAGCAAGCGGTTCGCGCGTCATTTCCACAGCTCCCGCATCGGCCATAAACTCACGCTTACGGGAAATGGCAAACCTGGTCAGAGACGAACAAAACGACCCTATCCATGCGAGGGCGGCCACAGCCAGGAGCATGACTACCACCGGGCCGCTGTTCTTGCCCCTGATACGGGGAAGAGCCCTTATGGCACCCCACATAACGAGTGTGAAAATACCTACAAATACGATAGATACAATAAGTACCCTCACATCGCGGTTGCGGATGTGGGTGAGCTCATGAGCAATAACACCTTCGAGCTCGCTGTCTTCGAGAGTGTCTATAATGCCTGTGGTGAGCGTAACGGTATATGTCTTCTGGTTTATACCGCTTGCAAAAGCATTCAGAGAAGAGTCGTCGATAACGTTTACTTTAGGCATCGGCATTCCCTGGCTCATGCACAGGTTTTCCACTATATTGTATACCCTTTTGTTGTCTTTCCGCTCGAGCGGCCGGGAATGCGCAGCTCTGTTGATTATACGGGCATTAAATAAATATGCGAGCGAGAACCATAATATCACGACTCCCAGAACCCACGGAAGTGCGCTCATGAATAAAGCAGAAGAAATTTCCCATATCGTATAATCCGGAAAATCTTCGATGACAAACCATGACATTACCAGCATGAATATCATCGTTAGCGCCAGTACGATCACGGGAAAAAGCACCAGCAGCATAACGGAGCGGACATTATTGCGGCTTTGCTGGGTTTGTATTCCGACGTATTCCATAGCTGGCTTAGAATTTTATTTCGGGAGCCTTGTCGTGTTCCGCGCGGGTTTCACCCAGGTCGAACATCATCTCTTTGCGGAATCCGAACATACCTGCCACTACATTTGAAGGAAACGTCTGCACCTTGTTATTATACTCTTTGGTCGCCGAGTTGAAGTAACGGCGAACGGACGAGAGCTTATTCTCCACATCGGCTATTTCTTCCTGCAACTGGAGGAAATTCTGATTCGCCTTCAGATCTGGATAAGCCTCGAGCGTGACTTTAAGGCCGGCAAGTGCGGAAGAAAGAGAATTTTCCGCCTTGATCTTATCGTCTATACTTGTAGCGCCAAGTGCTTCGTTACGGGCTTTCACCACCCTGTCGAGGGTTTCCTTTTCATGGTTGGCATACCCCCTCACGCTTTCCACCAACTGAGGTATAAGGTCGTGACGCTGTTTAAGTTGTACGTCAATATCGGCAAAAGCGTTCTCGCGGTTGTTACGCAGTTTTACCAACGAATTATAAAGGGCCACCATAATGATGACAAGGAGCACTATCGCTCCCGATACGATCCAAAGTACCATACTTGATTTATTTAAATTCGGTTAATAATTGTGGTTCTGTTTTGGGTTAAGGCCGGTGTAAAGATAATGATTTACCATATCAGGACAAAAAATTACCCATGAAACGCCCCCTACCCCGCTATTTCAAAATTTCCTTGAGATACTCCCCTGTATAGC
>CAKUKW010000211.1 GCA_934663885.1 uncultured Tidjanibacter sp. | reverse complement strand
AGCGGCCGAAATCCTCGATAAAGCCGGGACTGATGAGATTACTGCCGAATGTTATCTCGGTAGTGGTTATACCGTTGTCGTAAAGTACGTATTGAAGAAGAGCCCCGTCCAGTACTATATCCCTGTGGTTGGACATATAGAGATGCCCTTCGCTCCTCTTTATATTGCCTACTCCTCCGTAAGTAAATGCGCTCATGGTGGTGTCTATGATGCGTTTGAGCAGCGGAAGCCCGAATGCCACCTGGAATTCATCGGAAGTATTGCTGGATAATATGGCTGTCCTTATTTCATCAAGGCCGATATCGGGGAATGTATAGTCGCATATATCCTTCAGCATTCCATAATCTGCAAGCCTCTGCATCGCGGCAGGTATTTCTTCGTCGCGGTAGGGCCTGAGTTCTTCGTAAACGTCTTTGATTTCCGGATCCATATAGTTCGTCTATCCCTTTGTATTGCAAAAATAACGTATAATTTGGAAATATATTTGGTATATCCCCAATTCGGGGCAAGTTTCCGCACTTTACCGGGAACTTATGTACGAAAAACGAAAGCCGCCCCTTTAAAGGCGGCTTTCTGTATATTTTAAGCTCCTTAGAACTTATAGCTCAAGTCTATAGCAACCCTCGATACACCAAAGTGGAGGTTCGAATCGTAGTCGGTTTTATCGCCGGGAAGGCGATAGCGCGCAACCGACAGACCGCCGCCGACCGAGATGTCCAGGCCCCATCCGTGTCCGAGCTTGATGTAATATCCGTATGAAAGACCGGCCCACAGCGTCCTCACCTTTTCTATCGGATCCGCCTCACCGGGAAGGTGGGGATTGAATTCCGGGCAATACGCTATCACATTACTCAAAAACTTATTGGTGAACTGTATCTCATTGTGATATCCTACCATACCGTAAAGGCCGATGTGGTGTCCGTTGAAAGCTTCGCAGAAATAGTACCTGGCTTCTCCCATCAGGAGGCCGCCATACTTCATTTTGTAGAAATCATAAGGGTCAACGAGGTTGGCCATAAGGTCGAAACCGAGAGTCCATTTCTGCCCTACGGCAAATTCCGTACCTACCGTGAGTACGCCGAAAGGAAGTGTTGCGAGATTGCTTCGGATAGCCACCTGTGCGTTTGCAGCGCCTGTAATCATGAATAAAGCAGCTAAGGAAATAAGTAATTTCTTCATAATTTCAAATTTTTATATTAAACTACGTATTTTAATTTCTAACTGGTTGTCGGACATTTTACACCGCTAAGATAAAACTATTTTTTGTAAAAATGTATTTTTGTCCTCTCATTTTTATTTAAAGGAGTTTAAATAATTATTAATCAGAGTACTTGTTTTTGTTTAAATAACCAGTGTACGCTTTTTTATGAATCCCAGCAATAATAAGGCCAAACGCTTTTATATATCCGGTCGTGTAGATTAAGTAACCTTTAGCCGCCGATTTTCCGGCAGAGTGTTATTTTTTGGCTTTGTATTTGTACCTGCATCTATTATATTTGTTTAGGAAAATATTTAAAGACATTTTCAGTTAATTTTTAACATTAAAAAGATATAGCTTATGAAAAAAATGATGAAAGAATTCAGGGAGTTCGCCATGCGGGGCAATGTTATGGATATGGCGGTCGGTATAATTGTCGGCGGCGCTTTCGGGCAGATAGTGAACTCATTTGTGAACGACGTAATAATGCCTCCTATAGGTATGCTTATCGGTGGTGTCGATTTCAGCGACCTGGTTATCACGCTTCGCAGGGCCACTTTGGAAAACCCCGATCCGGTAGTTATGAAAATCGGCGTTTTTATCAATACGATAATCAACTTCCTGATAATCGCCTTTGCGATATTCATGATGGTTAAGCTACTCAATTCAATGAAACGTAAGGAAGAGGCAAAACCGGCCGCTCCTCCCGCCCCTACCAAGGAAGAGGTACTGCTTACCGAGATTCGCGACCTCCTGAAAGAGAGCAATTCTAAAAAATAGAGTTACGGACTTTTTAACAGATTTTAATAGGGGCGTTGTGTAATAGACAGGACGCCCTTTTCCATATTCTTGCGGGATATATAATAAAGGCGAGCGGGAAATGAAAGTTGTCCGGATCGCGGCATATTATTCTTTAAAAGTGCATATATTTGCATCACTACAGATAAATATTTGGAATGTTGCGCAAGAAAATAATACTACTGTCCCTGTTCATTTTCGTATCGGCTTCCGCCTCCGCCCAGGAAATTCATAAGCCTGAAGCTTACGGCGTTCTGAAGGCAAGGTTTGAAAACGACGCTACGGCGGGACTTAATGCGTTCGGCATAAGAAATGCCAGGCTGGGTTTCAGGGGTTTTGCATCTGATAATATAAGGTATGCCCTTCAGGTCGAGATAGCCCCTTTTGGAACAATAGGAGTGACAGATGCCTATATCGGTTACAGGCTGGGTGATTTTGAATTGGTTGCGGGCCTTCAGTCTTACGGGTTGAGCACGGAAGTAAGCCGTGGTGCCGGACGAAACTATTTCGCTAATCGTTCGTTTGCGGCCAAATTCCTGACCCAGTATTATATGGATGGCGGGGAGCCGGCCCTGTCCTCGATTGGATCCCGGGATCTGGGAGCCCTGGTAAAATACCGTTATACGAATTGGTTAGTACCGTTCGAGGTTTCGCTCGGAATATTCAATGGTTCGGGAAGCGGGACACCGCATTTCAGAAATGGATTTAATATGGCAGCCCGGCTCGATGTGGGGCCGAATGAGGGACTGGGTGGTTCCGCAGGCTATTACGGCGGAACTTCTGTTTTCGGCGAAAGCCTGGACATGTGGTCTGCCAGCCTGCACTATCGTACACGTAAATTACATATCGAGGCGGAGGCAGGGCAACGTTACCAGGGACCACGGGGAGTGGGCGGCGACAGGGATGCAGCTACTGTCGGCGTGGTCTATGCGTTTTACCGCTTCTTTATGCCTTCCGGTTCGTTCGTAAAGAGCATCTCTCCCATATTGCGTTTTGATACCGGGGATAATATAAAATTCATTGACGATTCAGGGAGGCTCGATAGTTTTACGGCCCATAGGGTAACGGCCGGAATTACGATAGGGCTCGACGAACGTGAGTTCAGGAGTGAGATAAGGTTAAATTATGAGCATTATTTCATGAAGGATGAACCTTCCGACTACGATGCAAACACCCTGCTTCATAATAAATTTATAATTGAGTTTTTCACGGCATTTTGAGGACTGAACCATAAACTCTAAATTTTTCAGTAAAATTTAGAGAGATTAAAAATAATTATTACTTTTGTCCCTGCTTTGAGAAAAGCCATGGCGGGTTAGCTCAGCTGGTTAGAGCGCATGATTCATAATCATGAGGTCCCGAGTTCAAGTCTCGGACCCGCTACTTTAAGATAAGGACGGAAGGTTTTGCCTTCCGTCCTTATCTTTGTTAAGATTGGACGCAGAACCCGGAGAGTTCAACTGACGGCAAGCCGAGCGGAGAAGCTGCTTGCAGGTTATCCCGATGGGCGCGACGAAAGAAGCAGATGCAAAGTCCAGCTTGCTCGATGCATCCAAGGAG
>CAKUKW010000210.1 GCA_934663885.1 uncultured Tidjanibacter sp. | reverse complement strand
ACCTACTGCTGGATATTAATAAAACGGGGTGTTCTGAAAAGAAAGCCCCGTTTCAATTATTATTCGCTGCGCAATGGCGTCTCGGCATAAATGTTCACGCCCCCTCGTCAGCAGCCGCGCCTGCGGCTCTTCCTGTTCGATCTTACGGAGCTTACCATGTCGTAACCATATTTGGCGTAGCGCACCATAGCCTGCACATCGTCAACTTTGTTAAGTATACCGAGAACCAGGTTCTTATAAGAGAACATATCCATAGCGCTCTCATATTCGTCCTGCATACTCTGCACCGATCTTCTCATGTCGCGCTGCAGTTTCTTTTTCGATTTCTGCAAGGCCGACATCGAGGAAAGTTTCGAGAGATTCCTGTATTTGTTAGTCTTCATCGTCCTCATCCTCCTTTTTTTCAGGAAAGAACATCTTACTGAATGTCCTTACCATACTGTTGGTAAATATACTTTCACGCAACACGAGGAACAGTACGGCTACCAGTGCGAAGAATCCCCCTACTATGACGAACGCCCACAGATAGGAATTGACCCACTCTGCAACAAGTATTACCAACGCTGCGGTTAGCAGCAGTATGGCAAAACCTATCAATAGTATAAACACCAGAAGTGCGAGAACCTTCCCTACCCCGAGGGAAAGTTTCTCTACGGCCTCGAGTTTATAATATTTGATCTTGAGGTCTATATAGTTTTTGACCTCTGCAAACAGCTGTTCCATTTTTACACCTTTTGGCTACCCTTAACGGGTGGCTTTTTCTACGTCCTCGAGCTTCTCGTTTACCTTGCGGGCCATCTTTTTCTCTTCCCTGCAAACGTAATCGGTTACGTCGTCGATGGCCTCACGGGCTTCGGAAATACCGTGGTTAACGGTTTTCTTTACCTGTTTAGCGGTGCGGCCGGCAAAATCCTTTACGTCCTCGACGCCGTCTTCTACGAAATCCTTGATCTGCTCGCGTGTTTTCTTTCCCGACTGGGGAGCATACAGAAGGGCTATCGCACCACCTACGATGGCGCCGCCCAGAAATGCTAATAAATTAGATCCTTTCATGAGTGAAATGTTTTTATCGTTAAACGTTTTTGATTTTATTATTTGTATTAAATAATGGTTACGGTTTGAAGTCCAGTCTATTTTACCGATGCGTACAACTCGACGTCCATATTGCCCCGGACCGCTTTGGAGTACGGGCAGAAACCGTGGGCCTCACGCATAAGCTCGTCGGCAGTTTCCTGAGATACCCCCGTAAGTGTAAGGTCTATACGGCCTGCAAGCTTATAGCTGGCTCCGTCGGTATCCCGGCCGATATGCACGGTAACTTTGATTATGGCATCATCGGCATTAACCCTTTTCCTTTTGGCCATTGCCTGGAGCGCGGAGTTGAAACACGCTGCCCATCCGGCCGCGAAAAGCTGCTCCGGGTTCGTATAGGGGCCCCCTTCGCCGCCGAATTCCTTAGGCGAGCGTACATCGAGGCTCAGTACTCCGTCCGAAGACTCCAAATGGCCGTTACGGCCTCCTTTGCTGGTTACCACAGCGGTATATATAGCTTCCATATTGTATTAATTATTAAACGTTATATCAACGGTTACGCAATATTCCTGCCACACTCAGCAAGCTTTAAAGACTTATTTTCACGGTAATCTTACGAATATACGAAAATTTAGATATTATTGCAACTACATGATTGTCCCACAATAACAAAATAATAAAAACCGCGCTATTTACATAACGCGGTTCAATATATTATATTATTATACTATTAGTTTTGTTCCTGCGCCTGCTGCAGAGCTTTCCGCTTGTCTATCCTTTTAATGACGGCCACATAAATAACGAAGGCTATGGCGGAAAGGGCGGCAATCGCCGCGAAGTAATACCATATATAGTGCGCATGCGCGGAAGCCGCCTCCCATTCGGCAACCGATTCGAAACGCTTGGGATCGGGCAGGTATTTGTCGAGCAGGAACCCTGATACGATAAACCCTATAAGCGTTGAGAAGAAAGAATCGAGGTTAGCGAACCCTAGATACATGGCTTCCTCCCCCTTGGGCGATTGCAACGAAAAGAATTCCAGGTAGCGCGGATTGATGAAGGCCTCGGCCAGCGCTTGCACGATTATCCCCAATATCATCATGAAGGCCACGGGATGCAGGCCGAGAATAGTGCTCTGGAACATGTTGCCCGTAGACATTATCAAAGGGGCCAGGGGAACCACAAGCATTCCTACCATAATGGATTTCAGTGCGGTCCGCTTTTTCATCAGCGACGTGACCAGGTTTACGGTCAGCACTATGACAAGGGGATTGATAAGCGACAGCCACGCGGCAGGGATGTTTTCTCCCGCCAGGCGTATGACGTATTTGGGCATGGTCGCGTACATCTGGTAATAAATCACCCAGAAACCGCTGACGATAAGTATCAGGATAATGAGCCGCCCGCGCTTGAAAATACCTGCCAGGCCGCGCCAGACCTCTTTGAAACTTTTGCCCTGCCCTTCCTTGTGGTTGCTCCTGTAGAAAAACAGTATGACAAAGAATGCCAGAACGACCATGCCGGCGGATATGTAATTCAGTATGATGAGCCCCTTGTCGCCCATCGAGATGCGCAGCGGATCTACAAGGAGTTTGCCGATAATGGATCCCGTATTCACCATCGCGTAAAAGATGGCGAATCCCCTTGCCCGGTTCTTTTCGTCTGTCTCTTTTGCGACAGTGCCCGAAACCACGCTCTTGATAAACGCACCGCCGATAGCGGCCAGTAAAAGCGCCGGGACTATATTATACCTGGCCGGGCTGTCCAGAAGGCCGGTAAAAACTGTCTCTTCACCATACGAAACGAGCCCCGCGCCCTGAAGCAATGCGGGAACCACCGCAGCACCAATGTATCCGAGGGCAAGCAGGCCGAAAGCCAACAGCATAGATTTACGGAAGCCCATCCTGTCGGCAAGCGCCCCGGCAAACGGAGGAAGGAAATAAAGTACGGCCGAATAGATGCCCGCAACGAAACCCGCCCCGATATCGGAAAAGCCGAGAACGTTGCTGAGGTATATGGCCAGCACCACGAAAACGCCGTAATACGCGGCGCGCTCGAGCAGTTCGGCAAAGTTGGCCACCCAGAAAGCTTTTGAAAACTTTGTTTTGACAGGCTGTTCGTGCAATATCTCTTTTCCCATATTGTTTTGGTTAGTCTGGTTCCGTTCAAAATAAAAAAACCGGCTCCCCCGAGGAAACCGGCCGTAAATATATCATAATTTTCCGAAAATTACGGCACTATGCGGGTTCCGCACGACGGATTACCGAGTTGGGATGCTTCGGTGATGACACATTCGCCGCCGCTGTTCTTCACGAAGTGGACCGCGGCGCGAATCTTCGGCAGCATCGAGCCTTCGGAAAAATGACCCGAATCAATATATTCTTCCGCTTCCGCGACCGTTATCTTATCGAGTGCCTTCTCTTCCGGCTTCCTGAAATTGAGGTAAACTTTCGGCACATCGGTAAGTATATAAAATTCGTCGGCGCATATTTCTATCGCCATAAGGGCCGATGCGAGATCCTTGTCTATCACCGCCTCTATAC
>CAKUKW010000209.1 GCA_934663885.1 uncultured Tidjanibacter sp. | reverse complement strand
ACTCCCGCGTTAGGAAGTACCACGAGCCGCTTGCGATACTCAACTACAACTTCGATATCAATGACAGGACCAAGCTCAGCGTGGCAGCTTCTTACCGCTTCGGAGAAAACGGTTACTCGGCCCTCGACTGGTACGACGCACGCGACCCGAAGCCCGATTACCACCGCAACCTGCCCAGTTATTACTATTACAGGGGAGAGATGGGCAGATATAATGAGTTATGGGAGCAGTGGACCAATCACAAGGATACATGGCAGATAAACTGGGACGAGATGTATGATGTTAACCGCAACAGTACTGAGCAATGGTACGATAAGAACGGCCAAGCGATTGGCACCGGCCGGGCGAAATACATAGTATCGGAGCGTCATACCGACCAGCGCGATTTTAATATCAACGCACACATCACACATGATTTCAAAAAATACGGCAGGCTTAACGCCGGCATAACGGGGCGGGTCAACCGTACCGAATATTACACCAGCGTGAAAGACCTCCTCGGCGGAGATTACTGGCTCAACGTGGATAACTTTGTGCAGAGGGATTTCGGTTGGGACTGGACAAAAATGCCCAACGACCTTTCGCGCGACGACAACATGATAGTAAAGAAAGGCGATAAATATGGTTACGATTACTATGCCCACGTCAGGGATTACGACCTGTGGGGTATTTACGAGATGAATTACGGAATGTGGGATGGATATGTCGGCGGCCAGGTAGGTTACAATACATTCTGGCGCGAAGGCCTTTACCAGAAAGCGCTTTTCCCCGACAATTCGCTGGGCGATTCGGAGAAAGCGGAATTTTTTACATATACAGCCAAACTGGGTGTAGGATACCGCCCGTCGGGAATGCACCATGTTAATTTTAACGCCATAGTTATGGAAGAGGCGCCTTATTTCCAGAACGCTTTCATATCGCCGCGCACCCGCAATACCCTTATGGATGGCCTTACCACTACGAAGACTTACGGAGCCGACCTGAACTATACTCTCCGCTCGCCGTGGATCACGTTCCGCGTTACGGGATACTATACTTTGCTGAAGGATATGTCGAAGCTCATCTCTTTCTATGACGATACGGCCAGCCAGTCGAGTGAGAGCACCAGCACAGGTGCGTTTACCAACCTTGCTATGACAGGTATAGACCAGCAGCATTACGGTCTTGAATTCGGTTTCAGAATGCCTCTTAGCCCTGGACTTACGCTTTCGGGAGCATTGAACTTCGGAGATTACACTTACGTCTCGGAACCGACCTTCACCCAGACAATCGACAGCCGCGACGTACTCATCTACGAAGGAGAGAAAATCAAGTGGAAGGGCTACAGGGTTGAGAGCACCCCGCAGCTTGCGGCCAACATAGGCCTTAACTACCGTACTGAAAATTATTGGTATTTCGGCGTCGACTTCAATTATTTCGATTATATGTACCTTAGTATGAACCCGCTCGCCCGTGCCAACGTGCTTTACGGTGTTGTGCCGGAGGATACGCTCAACGAGATAAGGCAGCAGGAGAAATTCCACCCGGCATTGATAATGAATCTTAATGTCGGTAAGAGTTGGTATATCAACCGCAAATACCAGGTCGGTTTCAGCCTCGAGATAAAGAACGTTCTAGGCAGCATTATAGATCATCCCTTGTTCACAGACATTAGGACGGGCGGATTCGAGCAGATGCGTATCCGTACTCCCAAGGGTAATAACGAAGATTACAGCGCGTTCGATTCCAAGTATTTCTACCTGCCGGGTACCAATTATTACCTGAATATTTATTTCCGATTCTAAGGGCCTCAAATATTTCAACAGGAAACTTTAACGGACTCTAAGAGTTAAACACACTAACAGATGAAAAATATGAAAACAACCAAATATATATTCGGAGCTTTAATGCTGGTGGCCCTGTCTTTTATTGTGTCGGCAGGGTGCAGCCGCGAGAATCTTGCGGAGCCGGAGCCCTATCATGTATGGAGCCAGGCTGAAATAGAGGAGCAGGGCTATACGTTCATGTCTATATGGGAATTCAAGCAGAAATATTTCTATAGCATATACGGAGCATCGGGAATTTCGGGTATCGCTTCCACGACAATCCCGGCCGAGGATAAAGTGGCTATTAAAGGAAAAGTTATAAGCACCGACCAGCCCGGCAATATTTACAGGAGTATTTACATACAGGATATCAGCGCTTCCGCTGACGGTACCGATACTTCGGGTGCCCTCGAGATCAAGGTGGGAGCCACCGGACTATATAACGATTATAAGGTGGGACAGACGATATACATCAAGTGCGACGAGCTTGTGCTGGGCAACTACCGTTACAACCTCAGTCTCGGAGCCGTGTCGGAAGACACCTCATATTCCAACGGTTATATAGACCTGAAGAAGGATATCGAGAGGGCTATACTCAGGGGAGCTCAAGGCGGCTTTACTTCGCAGGATACGATAAGGGTGACAAAAGACAACGTAGCAACCGCACTTCGCGATCCGCAGGATTTGGGGCGCATAGTGCGTTTCGAAGGCATCCGCAGTAAATGGGGTACTCCCCCATCGGGTACGGACGGATTCAGCAACACCGACATTTATCCGGCGTTCCTGCAATCTATACCTGCCGGTAAAGTGACCAATTATGTGAACTGGTACCTCAGGTTTCTTCCTACTCCCGGAGCAGGCGAACCCGAACCGAGCAACTATTATATTACTGAAGAGAACGGCAATAAGCGCTATTACGTTTGGACAGACGGCACCAGCAACCCCAGGTATTGGCCGAACCGCTCCGGAGACAGCCTGCTGCCGGCATATCCGACATGGGCGTTCCACGACTGGGGACACAGCTATTACGGGTCTGCACTTTTCGAACTGGGCGGTAAATATTATGTAATACGTAGCAGCGGTTATGCTCTTTTCGCCCTGGTTAAACTTCCCGAAGACGGAGTCGAAGCCGATATTACCGCGATGTATAACAAATACGCTTCCGGCTCGGGCGGATTTATGAAATACCAGTTGCTTCTCAATTCTTCCAATGATGTGGTAAAGCCGGGGACAAACCAACCCCTCCACTTCTTCGACAGGAACGAGAACGTATGGTAATGCGATTATCTTAAAACAAGGAAGTCCGCGGGACTTCCTTGTTTTTTATGGCATATATTACACTGACCGTTGGCGTTATAACAGATAGTGTTATATATGCAGGTGTTTGGCCACCTATGCAAAATGGCATGCGGATTAAATAAAAACAGTCACCGCAAGTGGAATTTTAGTGTACTGCTATTTATCGAAAATATTGGCGTGTTTTTTGCGATTCGGTGGGCAGATTATTTTTTGCTCAGGAATATTTCAAAAGGATACTAAATTACCTAATAATAAAACTGCATAAAGTATGGAAGATACTCTACGTAAAAACAATCTTTTCTTCAGGCAGATGCTATTCCTGGGCATCCTGATACTGATAGGGGCGGTACTCGTCAAGCAGCTCGCTTTTTTCGTCGGTTCGTTCCTGGGTGCTTTCACGCTTTACATTGTTTTCCGCGAGGGGATGTTCAGCCTTGTCGAGAAGCACCGCTGGAAACCGTGGCTTGCCGCCCTGATGT
>CAKUKW010000208.1 GCA_934663885.1 uncultured Tidjanibacter sp. | reverse complement strand
GGCCTGAACCCGGTGGTCTATCATCTCGGCCAAAGGCTTTACCTCTACGATAACGAAATGATGCGACCGCAGATAAACCCCGAAATCCGGTGTCGTTTTCGTTCGTATGTTGCCCCGGCGGTATGGTATCGCCACGGGTTGCTCCCAATAGAACAACACCGCGTAATTGCCCTCAAGATGTTTTTTGATAAAGTCCAGTTCGAGGCCCGATTCATACTGAATATCCCTTCTGCATTTTTCGGAATAGAATACGCCACTTTTATACCGGGGATGCTCCGATACCGTTCGGCAGGGTTGCAGGACGTCGAAGTAGTCGATGTCGAACTTATCCTGACGGGAAAACCACAGGACTTTGCGGAATATATCGGGTTGCTTTTTCTTCACTGGATAATGGCTGGCTGTAATGCTACTATACAAAACGAAAAAAAGACCCCGGAAATTATCGGTGACCGCAGTAATCGGATAGAAAGTGTCACACACGGTAACTCATCATTATACTCCTTATATTTTACTTCCCTATCCTAACCCTGTTTTTCATAGAGTCTGACAGCAGGTATCTTAAGTTTTGTGTTCTTCCCCATTTGAAGTTTAATATGCGCAAAGATAGCCAAAGGCACAGGAATTGTGTCTCATTTTATAATACAAGAGTACATGAGCCTAAAAGAATACCAGGAAAAGCGGAAGTTCGATGATACTCCGGAGCCAGGAGCGGAAGTAGAACCTGTGTCCGGCCCGGAGCCTATTTTCGTTGTTCAGAAACACGATGCCAGCCGCCTGCATTGGGATTTTCGTCTGGAAGCCGATGGAGTATTGAAAAGCTGGGCACTACCTAAAGGTCCGTCCATGAACCCCAAAGACAAACGGCTGGCCGTCCACGTCGAGGATCATCCGTATGACTACAAAGATTTCGAAGGAGTAATCCCGGAGGGGAATTATGGTGCAGGAACGGTCGAAATATGGGATAGCGGCACTTACACCTACATTGAAAAGTACAGGGATATTGTAGCGGCCATCGACCACGGTGTGTTGGAATTCCGTCTGCATGGGAAGAAGCTGAAAGGTCTGTTTAGTCTTGTCCGCACGTCGATGGACGGCCAGGAAGACAAGAACTGGCTGCTACTGAAAAAAGACGACGTCTATGCTGTCCACCGGGAATACGATGCGGCCGATATTCCATCATATTAAATAAATAAGAGCGGTTGCCTTCTATCGCAGACCGCTCAAATTAACTTTTCCAATATAACCAGGAACTAGGCTTCGTATCCTTCCATTGTTTTCTTGGTTCCCATCGAACCTGCGAAGGAAGTAACGGCCGCACCCAGCAAAAGTATAATAAATGCAATAACGCCAGTCCAGCCTGCCCTGTTACTTATTTTATCCGCTTCTATGAGAAGTTCCTGCTTACGTATTTCCCATTCGCGGCTTGCTTCTTCTATTGTCTGTTGTAGCTCGCGCATTTGCTGGCGTCCCTGCTCGATCAATTCCATATACTGGTCTACGGTATCCTCAGCCTGAGCACGGGATAGGTCTGAATTATTGGCGATAAGGCTTACAACATCTTCACGGTTGATATTAGCAGCAAAGCCATTGACCCTTTTATCGAGACGTTCAGTAAATCCATTTACCAGTTCACTTGCGTGCTGGGGATTGGCAACTACTTTTTTAACGGTTTTCTGAAGGTCGCGTGAAATCACGCGATACTCACCACTAAGGTATTCGGGTTGGAATTCTTTAACTCCGCTTCTCCGTAAGGCCCGGCGAACGTCTGCCCGCATTTCTTCTCCTTCGGCCCTGAAATCGATATCCCCGAAGATATTCTCCGCTTCACCGACTAAATCGGCAACTCCGTTACCTACCGCCGATCCTGCCTTTGCGATCATGGTACCTCCGGCTCCAATTGCTTTTCCTGTCATCCTGGCGACACCGGCGGTGATCGATCCCACTAACAGAACTCCTGCTATCATTGTAACGCTCCAGACTACGAACCCATGTATGAACCCGTCCGCTCCGGCCAGTTTCCCCGCGACAAAGCCGCCGCAGGCCAAACCGATTAATATTGACACTCCTGTCCATACACTGACAGTTCCAAATACGCCGGAGAAAGGCTCCGGTGATGTCGGTTCAAGAATGAACATGCCTATTGCCGAGCCAAGAATACTTAGAAGCATTGACACAGCGATAACTACCGCTGTTCCTGCAAAAATAGCACCCCACGATACGCGGCGGCGGCGTTTTCTAAAATCATTAATCTCTACTGTTTCGTTAATGTGATAATTTTCCATAATAAGTGAATTTTAAATTGGTATACGAACAATGGAATACAAAAATTACACCATTAAGGAAATATAGTTTGTCAGACTTTCATCCAACCCTGCTTTATATTGGCGTCCAGGGCCTTTTCCAGGAGTTCATCCAGTTGTTTCCGGTCACTTGTAATACTCACGTCGCGTTGCAGTCGTTGAGCGCGTCCGGTACTGAAGTCCGTGATATGGAATACATAGGCCGGATATTCGCCGGACTTTTCCTTGTTGGTTTTCCAGCCGACAAATTTTTTTACCATTATCTTTTCGCCTACGTCTTTGCGATAAACCTCCCGGAACAGCATCTCACTTTCGCGTGGCAGAGGAATTGGCAGTTTTTCCAAATCCTCCGGCTCGAAAGAAGATATGTACTCGACCTGGGCCAACCGGACATCGCCCGCGTCGGCCTGCTTGTCGTCGCGGAAACGTTCGATGATCGGGGCGACGAAGCTGATGCCGTTCACATTGTCGGCCAATCTGTACTGCCCTTCGACAATCTCCAACACCGGATTCTCGATCAGCCCGTTCGGGGTTTCCCATCGCACATCGTTTACTGAAAATTCCATCACCTTGTCAGGCTCCACCATACGGAAAGCTACGTGATTCGAGTCGGTATCGGTGTATTCCGACTGCATCACACGAGGCAGGAAGTATTCATAAAGTGCTTTTTTCCGCTGCACGGTCATGCCCCCTCCCACCTTTGTCACGATCTGGTATTTTCCCTCTGCTGGCATTAGCGCAAGCAGCATCGTTCTGACCTGTCCGCGTGCATCCCCGGTACCCTCGGTAAACCCTACCACTACCGCGTCGATATTATGGCGCGGCTTGATCTTCCAGACAAACGGCATTTCTGAACGGACAACAACTCCTTCAGAACCTTCTTCAGTCACCCACTTCCGGAATATATCTTTTACTTCGGCATTGGATTTCGCAACTTGCCAATCGACGTTATGAACGAGCGTGCCGCCTTTCAATATACTATCGAGTTTTTCGAGCGTTTCACCGTAGTTATCCGGTTTGTATTCTTTGCCGTCGAGCTCCATAATATCATAGCACGCAAGACGTAAAGCACCGATCTTACTTTCATTGGCAAAAGCGTTTATCAGGTCGTTTACCCGTGTTTTTTTCTTTTCCTCATAAACGTATATCTCCGACTGTGAAAGCATTTCCTTCACTATATTGAAATTGTTCTGCCAGTATTGTTTGGAAATAAAAAAATGTGCTTTCAGATTTGTCTTTAACCATATGTCAGCAACTCTATCGATATCTCCGTTCAGCAACTTTCTAATCAT
>CAKUKW010000207.1 GCA_934663885.1 uncultured Tidjanibacter sp. | reverse complement strand
CTGATAATGACCCACATGACCGGTATTATGAATATCATCGCCGCGTATGCGCTTATCTTGCGGCCGATACTCCGGCTTTTCCTGATTTCCCAGATATTGTTGAAAGCATCCTCGACATTACTGAATACCCTGACCGCGGCCCATATAAGAATCACGAACCCGGTAAGGGCCACGATTCCGCCTTTGGTCCTGTCGAGTACGCTGCCGGCGAATTCGGCCAGTTGATCGAACTGGGGAAAACGGTCGACGAGGTAGAGGCTGAGGCGTTCATCGAGCCCGAATCCTTTTATAACCCCGAAGGCGAGCGCCAGTATAGGCACCATCGACATTATAGTATAGAATGTAAGGGCGGATGCACGGATGAAAGTATTGTGTTGCCCGACGCCCCTGATGGTATAGACGATCACCCTCAACTGGCGGGTAAGCCACAGGCTCTTACGGCTGCTGAACTCTTCGTTGTCCTTCTGCCATACGCCGTGTTTAATGTAGTCTATGAAGCGCTTCAGTATTCCCGCCATAATTTAATAACCGTTTCTTTACAGGAGAAGGCGCCTATTTTAACATGAGTTTCAAGGAATCGAAACCCGTATTATTTCAGCGCATGGCATGTTAACACGATACTAACTCTACCGACCAAAGCGCTCCGCCGATAACCGTAAACGCCAGCCTGGCCTTTCCGCCCTCTTTTATTCTCAGGTCGCGGCAGATTCTCTCCGTAGTAAGGGGAAAGCCATGCAGGTAAATGTTCGCGCTTTTGATGCCGCGCGCGGCCAATTCTTCCCGTAACTCCCTTGGCCGGTAAGGACGCATCGATGATATCTCAAAAACTTTGCCGGGAATTTTCTTTGATTTGGTTCCAACGCTTTTTTCCGTTTCGGCATGCTTCCAGCATTCTTCGAATTCTCCCGGCTCCCCGGGTGCGCCCCGGAGGAATACGTACCCGTCGGATGGTGTTATATATGCCCCGGGATATAGTCCGGAGAAATATTTTTCTGTCAGGCGGGACTTACGGATGGCTACATCCGGGATTATCATGTAAGCGTATTGGGGCCCGAATTCATCCGTTCCGCCCGGGGGTACAGGGTATGGGTATGATATTTTTCCCCATCCGGCCACCGCGGCCCCTATTTCCGGTATGGTGTCCGAGCCGTATTCTATAATAACTTCCTTACATTCGCCTGCTGCCGAAACGGTTTCTACGCTGCAGCCCGGGAAAATGCGGAACGCTTCATCCACGTCGAAAAGGGGGGAAGCCTTAACCAGTACGGTGCCGGCAATCTCTTTCAATTGCGGCATGAGGTCAACGACGTCGGGGGAACAGTCACGGAGCCTTACCTGCTTTTTTTCGCTGCCCGGCCGGCGATCAGGATCGATGTATATAAGATCGGCCTTTCGGCCTTTTTCCTTAAATTTCCGTATGAAATCTTCGGCGCACGAATTTACCACCTCAATGTTTCCGGCCCGGAGCCTGCCGAAATTTATCTGCGCGATACGGCACAGGGCAGGGTCTTTCTCAACGGCGATGACTTTGTCGAACCGCTTCGAAAAATTCATCGAATCGACCCCCAGTCCGCACGTAAGGTCTATGCATAGCGCACCTGAGTGGGTTTTCATGGCAGCGGCCTCTTCACCGCTCGACTGTTCGAACGCCAGAGGCGGGACAATGCATCCGGCATTGTAATATGAAGGCAGTTTTCTGTGTGCACGGGTAAGGTATTTGACCTGTGATGCAATGAGGCGTGCGTGGGGGAGGTTCTTATCGAGCGCTATATCAAAGGGGGCACGGCCCAGATTGTCCGCAACCGCCATGCGTCCCCCTTCGCTTTCCAGATAAGATATTTCTTCGGAAGTCATCATTCTTTTATCACGCTTTTACGGCCTGCTGCCAGTTGGGTTTTCGCTATGTATATTATCAGCGCGCCTACGATATATACGAATATAACCTGCGGTAAAGTTAGCGATATCGGGACAGACGCCCAGCTTTTATTCGAAGAAAATGCCACCACGTCGTTCTGGAGCCCTCCGGCGGCATTCAGTATGAACGAGAAAAATCCGTTCAGGAAGGGCAGGGGGGTTATTATCCAGAGCAGCGAGAACAAAACTATGACATTGGCGGTGAGGATCACGACCGGATTTAGGAATACGCCTATTACCGGCATGCGACCGAAATAGTAAGAAACGAGGGGGGCCGTGAAAACTGTCGCAGCCACGCCTATCAGTATGACCGACCATATTGCGTTCACCCATCCCCAGCCGGTCTTTACCAGGCCGAATAGCGGTCGGTAAAGCACGAATATTCCCAGTACGGCGACGAAAGAGAGCTGGAAGCTTATATCGTAAAGGTAATTGGGATTTATCAGAAGCATTACTGCGGCTGTTCCGAGAAGCCCGTTCATCCCTCCTCCCGGGCGAGAGGAGAGCATGGCGAACTGGAGGCCGGTGAACATCATTGGCGCACGCACCACCGAGGGCGAGAGGCCCGTCATCATGGCATAAAGCCAGATGATGCCTACGGCGACGATGTTTTTAGCGAGGTGCCCGCGCCGCAGGGATCCTAGGGGCGAAAGCAGCAGGTTTATAAGCATCGCCACGATACCGACGTGGAGGCCCGATACGGCGAGAAGGTGCGATGCTCCGGTAAGGCTGTACGATTCGAGCAACTCGGGAGAGAGGTTTTGTTTCACTCCTATGCTCATCGCTTTACTCACGGCCATTGCTCCGGGATCCAACTCGAGCCTGTCCATACGTTCCCCGGCGGAGGCCTGCATACGGGATGCGAAGTATGTCGGGGTTTTAGCCTTGTCGGGAAGTATGACCGTTTTGTAGTTGCTGTAGACCCACCCCGACGCGCTGTATCCGCGTCGCTCCATAAGCCGCAGGTATTCCGCGTAAGTCGAATCGGCTACAGGGCTGAGTCGTAATTCGGTTATTATGCGGTCGCCCGCCGAAACCGTATGAGAGGTGTCGAAACGGACAATAATTTTTTCGCCCGACTTTTTCCACTGCGTATCTCCGTCCGATGCGAGCCTGTATTTGTCGAGCACTCCCGTAGCCTTTATCCAGCGGCCGGAGGACCGGGGGCTGTCGGTGATGTGCAGGGCAGCCACCACTTTCTCGCCTTTGGGCACCACTTCCTTTGTCAGCGTTAGGTATGTTATGCCCATCGAAAGGAAAAACATCGCTGCAGCCACCGGCCACGTACTCCATTCTTTACGGTGGAAAAGAGCCGCAATAACAAAGGAAACAGAAAAAAGTACTATAACGCTCCATAAGGGAATCTTTACGGCATTGGAAGCCAGTATCCCGAGTATTATTACAGGAAGTATCCGCGCGAACGGAGCAATGCGTGCGTTAACGGGCTTGTTCATCCTTACGGTTGGAAAATTATTTAGCGCCCCCAGTTGGCCCTGTCGAGGCTACGGTAGTTAATCGCTTCGGCAATATGGGAGGGTTTTATTTTGTCACTGGAATCGAGATCGGCAACCGTGCGGGCGACCTTTACTATGCGGTCATAGGCTCGGGCGGAGAGGTCAAGTTTATCCATAGCCTGTCCGAGTATTGTGGACGATTCTTCGTCGAGGGGGCAGAACTGGCGCAGCATGGCCGAGTTCATCATGGCGTTGGTG
>CAKUKW010000206.1 GCA_934663885.1 uncultured Tidjanibacter sp. | reverse complement strand
TGCCGTACCATCCTCTGAAATGACACCGTAGCTCCTCAGTGCTTCGACAACTGCCGCTGCCTCTTCCTGTGTAACGTTTTTCTCCACCTCGCGCTTCTCCTCGTAAACCATGCCGGAGAACAGGGCAATATCCATATATCCGAATTTCACACCGGTATCCTGTTCGATCTCTTTCTGAAGCGTCTCAGCAAATTCGGCAAAACTCTCGTTGGCCATAACGTGGAGGATATTTATATCCTTATCCTCAACCCGGTCTCCATTCTGATCAACGCACAAGCGCAAACCCCGACCGACTTTCTGCCGGGCGGTAAATGTGGACTTCTGTTCTATCAGGGTGCAGACCTGGAATACGTTGGGGTTATCCCATCCTTCTTTCAGAGCGGAGTGGGAGAAGATAAAACGAAGCGGAGACTCGAAAGACAGCAGCCGTTCCTTGTCGCGCATGATCAGGCTGTATGTATCGTCATCGGCCTGTGTATCGCCTTTGGTATTTTTGTAGTTACCTTTCTTATCCTGTGAAAAGTAGCCGTCGTGGGCTTTATTCACATCTGTCTGGAATTTCTCTTTGAGCACGGCAAACTTCGGCAAGGCAAGCAACTCCTCGTAGCACTCCTCGAACATACTGGCATATATGCCCTTGCCGCCATCTTCTTCCCGGTATTTCTTGACCTCGTCTATGAAAAACAACGACAGCACCTTTATGCCCTTGTCGAAATACATCTTCTCCTTGGTAAAGTGGGCCTCAATGGTCCGGCGGATCTGCGCCCGCTTTATAATATTCTCATCCACCGCACCGATAGCCTTGCCAATGGGAAGATATTCCGTGTTGGTAAACTCTATGCTCTCCATTCCCGGTTGGCAGTCTATGCCGCTCAACACATAACCTTCGTAAAGGTCGCGCTCTCCTGAAGCAAGAAACAGGTCGGTTCCCGGCTTTATTTTTAGCGTCTTTCTCGATACCTTCCCGGCCTTATCTTGAACATCTATTTCGACCTTTGCGCTGAATCCTCCGTCGTTGGAGACGGAAAGCAGCCGGATATAAGGTTTATTAAAGTCATTGACCGCCTGATTGGACGATACGCATATCTGCTTTACAAGCCCCATCTGGTAGGCATCTACAGGAGTAAGACGGTAAAGCAGGTTTATCTTTTCGCGGTGTGTCGCTGAGTAGCGAAGAACGCACAGCGGATTGAGTGATGCGATTGCCTCTTTAGCTTTCGGGGTGTTGTCCACACTCTGCGGTTCGTCGATGATTACGACCGGATTTGTGTCGCGGATATACCGCATGGCCGTTTCGCCATTGAGCTTGTCCTGCGCCTGGTTTATAATATTCTCCGCCTTTTTGAAGGCATCGATATTGATAATCATTATCTCGATGTTGGCACTCGTAGCAAACTGTCTCACGTCTGAAAGACGGGCGGAGTTGTATATAAAGTACCGGCACGGTACATTATCGTAGTGGTTGGCAAAGTGATCATGGGTTACCTGAAGCGATTTATAAACACCCTCCCTGATTGCAACGGACGGTACGACTATAATAAACTTTGTGAACCCGTAGCGCTTGTTCAACTCGAAAACCGTCTTGGTATATACATAGGTCTTACCCGTTCCGGTTTCCATCTCTACGCTAAATTGTGGGGCCTGCTGCCCGGAGTATGCCGAAGAATATGCAGAGGAGTATGCGCCGCCTTTGA
The DNA here is from genome assembly GCA_934663885.1 of uncultured Tidjanibacter sp. Classification (GTDB taxonomy): domain Bacteria; phylum Bacteroidota; class Bacteroidia; order Bacteroidales; family Rikenellaceae; genus Tidjanibacter. Next base: position 1,968 of record CAKUKW010000206.1, on the reverse strand, counting down.
GATCGAATTCCGTCAGCGGCAGGTTATGGCGTTTCTGGATGCTGTGCATATTGGCAAGCAGCGTCTTATTATCTATCAGTATCTTGTTCCCCACACCATACTCATTCTCGAGTGTAAGTTGCGGATTGTCGGACTGGATCGTAAAGCTGCTCTGCAACTTCTCCTGCCCGGCAAACAAATCTGCTACCGCATTAACGGCATCGGTCTGGAAATCCTGATTTTTAAATTTTAGTTTCATACGGAGACCTCCTCCGGTTCAACGAACCGTTCTAATTTATACAAGGCCCGATCAACATTATCTACTTTGAATTCTTTATCTTTCACTTGACCTACAGCGGCCATTGTAAACACTACTAACTCTCCATAGACATTACGAGCAGGGGGATCAATTTCAGATTCGAGAAACTGTAAACGCTCAATGAAAAATTTCGCATCGGCTTTATACCATTGCGCAAGTGCGCTCTGAACCAACTGGCAAATTTCCAAATATTTTTCGCGGGAGATTACTTTTTCCATGCTTAAACCAGTTTAAGTTCAATTTCCCGATCCTTCAGGATATAGTGGGCGTTGGCCATTACCGTGTCGTCGGCCAAGCACTTTTCACTCAATATGATCTTCGAGGGAAGATATTCTTCGGCCATCTGTTCGATAATCTCGGTGGTCAGTCCGTCTTGTAGACAAATGAGTAAAAGACTGTCCTCACCTATACTATACGCCTGTTTTCCACCGATCTCGACGGGGATAACAGGATAATCGAGGGGCACACCCATCTTAAGCATGATCTCATACACCATATCGTTGTCGGTGCGGTCGGACTTAATAGTATCGACCATATCGTTCATGCGGTCGAGCAGCAGTTCCAACTGTTCTGCATCGTCCTGATCCACAGGCGTTGCATCCCACGTTTTTAGATTTGAGGTGTCGAGTTTGAATACCTTGAAGCCTGTGTCCGGCGGGGTTTGCGGTTCTTCCTGTTCGGTAAACAGACCTGCGCTTTTCTTTGCGTGTTCCGCTTCCCATACCGCTTTTATCTTTGCACCGGCCCGGCGTATTCGCTCTTTGCCTATCTCGCAAATGGTTTTATATCCTGCTTTGTATGCCTCCGAATTCTCGTCTATCAGTTCCGGTAGCTGCACCATAATAAACCGCCTGTTTCCACCATCGTCAGCGTTCAGTTGCATAATGGCATGGGCGGTAGTCCCACTCCCAGAGAAGAAGTCGAGGATAATCGCATCTTTATCAAAATGTGAAGCTGAATCGACGAGCATTTTAATTAAGTTCACAGGTTTAGGATAATCCAACACCTTTTCGATACCAAAAATTTCTATTAATTCTTCATAGCCATCTTCGTTTGTGCCACGAATAGAAACACCATCTACAAAAGAAGAGAGTCCTTTGAAGGCATTATCCTCATAGACTTTGAATGCTCTGACTTGGAAATTGGTAGTGTTTACTATTAACCTTGCTCCTAATGATATTTGTATATCAAGATTGTCCTGAGACCAGATAAATGGCCCTTCGAGACCAAAACTCGACTCAATAATTCCGTCTTTAACAATAATATCATTTAGCAGTTTTACAGAACTACTTCCCTCCCCATAAATACCTGCTTCATATTTACCATCAGGAAGTTTTGTGGAAATATAATTCTCTGGGAAATTTAAAATTTTGACAGAATTGGTTCTTTTTATCAAAGGCTGAGATTCACTTTGATCGGGTTCTCCTCCAAATAGAGTAACGACCTGATTTTTGCTGTAAATAAGAATGTACTCTGTCAGGCTTACCATTTTTTTTGATAAAAAACTTCCCTTCCTCTTTTTTAGCCAAGATATCGTTCCGATGAAGTTTTCTTCCCCAAACACCTCATCACATACTTTCTTTAAATTGTAAACCTCATTATCATCGATACTGATAAAGATAACTCCATCGTCCCGGAGTAAGTTAGATGCCAACCGCAAACGTGGATAC
>CAKUKW010000205.1 GCA_934663885.1 uncultured Tidjanibacter sp. | reverse complement strand
CCAACTGTATGAACCAGTATTGGCCGGGACAATTCCGCTGGGGATAGATGTGCAGGGAAGCGATCTGGATGTTGTCTGCCGCTATTCGGAAAGTGAAGGTACAGAGGGGTTTATGGATAACATGCGCTTGCTGTTCGGGGGAGAAAAAGATTTCTCGGTACAGCAAAGGCAGGGTACCGATATTGTTCTGTGCAGGTTTGAAAAAGGAGGGTTCCCCGTGGAAATATACGCGTCCCGGGATGAGCCGTTATCGTCGACGGCGTTCAGACATCTGGTAGTTGAACACAGAATATTGTTGCTGGCTCCGGAAGATTTCAAAAATGAGGTAATAAGACTCAAAAACAACGGCGTTAAAACCGAGCCCGCGTTCGCAAGGTTATTGGGGCTGGAGGGAGATCCTTACGATGCCGTGCTCCTTTTGGAGGATTATCCGGACCAAAAGTTATTAAACTTACTTAATGTGTTATATTGAGCATATTTGCTCTGGTATGTTAAATACAATCGAAAGAACCGTAGTATTAAACTTTCTGTATGTTAAATATAACACATTAAGGCGTGTATTTGGAATGATTTTTGTGTAGTTATAAAAGGTTTTGTTCTATTAAAAAATAGAAGGAAAGATTTATTGATAGTATGGAAAGAGTAATTCACCGGGCGACCGGAAGGGGGGTGGTCGACCAGGGATGGCTTAAGTCCTATCACACTTTCAGTTATGGAAATTATTACGATCCCAGGCGAATCCATTTCGGGGCTTTGAGGATACTTAATGACAACACAATAGAAGGTGGGGAAGGGCATGGATCTCATACACATGACAACATGGAGATCATAACCATACCTTTGGAAGGAGCTCTCGAGCATGGCGACAATATAGGGAACATCTCTGTTTTGTCTGCGGGGGAGATACAGGTGCTTACGGCAGGTACAGGTATCGTTCATAACGAATACAATAAAAGCCAGACCAGTCCGGTGAGGTTCTTCCAGATATGGATCTACCCGGGCGAATATGAGCTTCAGCCGGCTTACAGCCAGATTGATATGCCTGAGCTAAAGCCGGACGAACTGACCATGATCGTAGCGCCATACGGGGAAGACAATGGCCCTGTGGCGCATATATCGCAACAGGCATGGCTTTATGTGGTTGAATTTACCGGTGGGGGTGCGTCTGTTACGCACACTCCGCATACCGGCAATTACGGTACTTATATATTCGTCGTGGAAGGTGAGGTATCCGTCGGGCAAACTACGTTGAATTCCGGCGACGGTATGGGTATCTGGGAAACGGATTCCATTGTCATAAGTTCCGGAGCGCCATCAAAAGTACTTCTCATTGAAGTGCCGATGAAGAAGTGATGGCAGTTGACGGTGTAATGGTAGTCCGGAATTAAATAGGATATGGTGTGCGGCAATCTGTCGTGCGCCATTTGTTTTTATTGGCCGGAACGTTTTGCCGGCTAACGGAGTCCCGTGGTTATCCGGTACTCACAGAATATTTTAACATATATTTTATGTGTTTTTCCCTTAAAAATGCTAAATTTGCGTGTTATAGGTGCCGCATGATGTATTATGCGTCCGATGTTTGACAGTTAAATATTTAATAACCAAATAAAAACACTAAAATGAGAAAATTTTTTATCGTATTGGCGATAGCCGCTGTAGCTTTCGCTTCATGCAAGGCAAACACTAATGCCGAAGGTAATGCTACAACCGAAGAAACCGCAAAGAAACCCGGAAGGAAGATTAAAACCGAATCGGACTCACTTTCTTACGCTTTAGCTGTAAGCATGGGCGATTACATCAAGAATATGCAGAAGCAGTTAGGCAGCGAAATCAACCTTGAGGTTATGATCGCAGCTATACGTGATATTCAGGACGATAAGTACAGTCTCGACGAAATGCAGGCCAATGCGTTCTTGAACAATTATTTCTCTTTTGTATTGCCTGAAAGGAAACTGAAAGAAGGAGAGGCGTACCTGGCTAAGGTCGAAAAGGAAACTCCCGGCATCCAGAAAACCGAAAGCGGCCTCATGTATGAAATTATCGAGCAGGGCAACGATGTGAAAGCTGTAGAGATGAACGACAGGGTAAGGGTCATGTACCGCGGTCTGCTTAAGGACGGTACCGAGTTTGATTCTTCTTATGCCGAAGGACGCGACACGACGGAATTCGCAATAGGTAATGTTATCCAGGGCTGGACCGAAGGGCTGAAACTTATAGGTGAGGGAGGCAAGATTAAACTGTGGATACCTGCCGAACTGGCTTACGGCTCACGCGGTAACCGTGCGATAGGCCCGAACGAACCGCTTTTCTTTGAAGTGGAGCTGTTCGACGTTATCCCTGCCGAAGTTAAAGAATAAGGCGTATCATGGCAATGAGCAAAGGCGCGAAGACAGCTCTTTACGTCGGGATCGGAGTGGTCGTGGTGGCTGCCGCGGTCCTGCTCGTATTGTTCGCGGGTAAAAAGGAAAAAGAGCCGGAAGCGGTTGAAGAAACAGTTAAAGAAGAATTTGTAAGAGTACCTGGTGCTATGACATACGCTATAATTGAAACTGAAAAAGGCACGATGAAGGCCGAGTTATATATGGACGAAACTCCCGGTACGGCCGGCAATTTTGTAAAACTGGCTAACGACGGTTTTTACGACGGCCTTAATTTCCACAGGGTTATCCCCGATTTCGTTATACAGGGCGGTTGCCCGAACGGCATTGGAAACGGAGGCCCGGGATATACTATTAAATGCGAAACCGACGCCCCGAGGCAGTATCATGACCGCGGCGTTCTTTCGATGGCCCACGCCGGTAAGGATACGGGCGGCTCGCAATTCTTTATCTGCCATAACCGCCAGAACACGCAGCACCTCGACGGTGTTCACACGTGTTTCGGCAAGGTTGTCGAAGGCGAAGAAGTAATTGACGATATCAGGCAGGGAGATAAGATCGTCAAAATCTCCATTGTCCAGGAATAAATTTTTTTAGAGTCTGGCAAAAGGTACTTCCAACGCCATTCGCAGCTTTTGAAAGGCTCTGATTAACCAACATACTTTCCGCCCTGTGCGTGACACCCGGGTGTCGCTGCGGGGCGGAAAGTGTATTAACGCCGCCCTGGAATTTATCTGGTGTGCCTATTGCTTTCCAATGATAAAATTCGGGCCGGCTTCAGGGTGGCAAACCTCCGTCTGAAAATATATGTCGAAACTCAATACAGGATTTTTCATAGCCCGCAGGCTTTCTTCTCCCGAAGGGGGCCGCAAGAATGTAATGGTGCGTATCGCTACTATTACCGTTGCCGTCGGCATGGCCGTTATGATCGTGGCCCTGGCGGTGATCGTCGGCTTCAAACGTGAGATATCGGATAAACTCGTGGGTTTCGGCGGGCACGTCAGGATTGTGAATCTTTACGACAATAATACCCTCGCATCACCTTCGATAACTGTCGATTCGGTTTTGATGGAGGAAATATCGCGGCTTCCATATTTTCGCTCGATATCTGTATACGCCACCAAAGGTGGCATGCTTAAAACACCGGATGCAATCCAGGGAATCGCAATTAAAGGCATAGATGGCGGTTACGACAGTGCCTTCATGTTATCGGGCATAGTTGAAGGAAGTATGCCGGAAGTGGGCGATACCGTCAGGACGAAAGACCTGCTGATTTCCAAAAAAGTGGCAGATATTATGC
>CAKUKW010000204.1 GCA_934663885.1 uncultured Tidjanibacter sp. | reverse complement strand
CTTCCGGGGGGTTGCAGGCAGGCTAAAGGAGTAATTATTGTTGTAGTAGTGTAAGGCCGGTTGTTAGTGGGCTGTAAAAGATGCAAGGGCAGCCTAAATTTATAGTTTTCCGGAACAAAGGTAGTGTGTCCGCAAAAAGCCAGAAAGACAACCTTTGGCTATTCTCGTATTCTGATTTGCTATTTTAGGTGTCTTTGAAACCTGTTCATTGAAAAGTCGCCAGTTTCTGTCACGTAAGTAATTGTTAAGCGTTTTTGTAGTAAAAAAGGTTATTCGCATTACCCGAACTTCAGAAATAGGTATCAAACTGGTTTGGGGTTTGACCACAATTTCTGGCTTATCCGTAGTCGGTGCAAAAAAACGACAAAAAAATTGCGTGATTATTATTTCCAGGGCCCGTTCTTTTTATCGCCGGGCTCCTTTATTGTATTATTATATCGTCCCTGTCCGTTTGATAGCCCGACCACGGAGCATGGTCGATATGACTGAAGGCGGTACTTTCCATACGGATTATCCCCCCGGTCCCCTCGCCCGAAGTCCCGCTGTTGGTCCTTATCATATCCCTGCATATCGCAAAGTCCCAGTCCGACCGCACCCTCCAGGCTTCATCGTCTTCCTGGAATCCAAGCCTTCCTGTGCCTATAATCTCTCCTTTTTCAAATGAAAAATACGCCCAGTAATCGTTCGACACACTTATTACGGCTGTTTTGTGTTCAGGTTGCTTTTCTCCTGTGTCGTTCGGTTCCCGGGTACACGATAGCATGGCAGGTAGCAGCAGGCAGATCGATAATACACCAATTACTCTTTCCATAATTTCACATGTTTTTTATATACGTCGAGCCCGAAGGCTGATAGATATATTCGATTTCCACCTCGGGACTGCCGGGTATATATGTTTTAAACTGTATTTTCGCGTATTTTCCATCGGCTGTCCGGATTATGAAAGGCGCCGTATCTGCACCCCCCGACCTTGCTGTGTCGGATTTCCACCTGTAGGGCGATGCGGATGTAGTTTCGGGAGGGGAAATGTATACGGAAAACCTGTTGGAGCCATTCCCAAGAGGAGTTTTGCCAGTTATCTCACCGCATACGTATTCCTTCGGGTTTACGCTGTCCTCCCTGTAATCCATTATCGAGAAGTACTCTATGAATGCTTCGCCGTCCGGCGCGTCTTCATCTTCGTTGATCACGTTGACAAAGTATTTTATGTCTGAATAATGGGCATACCTGTCGAGCTGGTCCGAAAAATCCAGGGCGAGCTCTATATCGGGCGGATTGTCTTTTCCCTGCATTGGAAGATTTCCCCCCTGTCCCCATATTACCGGCGAGGTTTTGTATATATCGGGCCGGCCGGCGTACGGATTGTCGGACACCCCCATGGTAACGTACAACTTTTCACGCGAGGTGGCCGATAGCCGCAACCGGAACACTATTTCGGGAGATCGGTATTCCGGGATGAGCCCTATCGCCTGATAACTGAATGATTTGGTTTTACGTTTATCGGTAAAGAAATGGTAGGGTATGTAAAAACGTCCCCTGTCATGCCCTGAAGCGCCAGCTCCCCATGTGTTTACCGCTATGAAAGCCCCGTGGGAAATATTCCCGTCATTGTCCTCCGATTCCACCGTATCGTCATAACCCGCAAGGGTCAGCGCGTGGGCGCCCTTTGTCGCGGGCTTTGTCATTACCGACTTGTATCCTGTCACCGACGGCCCCTTGTAGTCGGAATCCAGTTTCCAGTCATGGTAATAGGTATATATTACAAGGACGCCTCCGCAACCCGCGTCTTCGCCTTTGTCGTATAAGTACTGCTTAATGGCTCGGATATCTTCTTCTGTGGTGCAGTTGACAGATATTATTTCTTTCACCCTGTAGCGCAGTGCATTGAGATACTTATCGTAACCGCTTGCCCATTTGTAGGCGCCGGTCACCGTCTGCGGCGGGAAATCGGATACGGACATAGCCCCCGCGTCGCGAACGAGTGAAAGCCCGTATTCGGCCCAGGTCCCGTTATTTTCGCCACCGTTGAGGAAATTCCATGTCCAGCGGTAGCTGAAAATATTATCATCGCTGTCAGAACTCCTCTCCAGGAGCCGGTTCATTTCGTATGAGAGCATATAACGTATTCCTGCCGCCTGCGCGCAGGAATTGCCCGTCTGGGAAAAGACGGCCGGAAAATAAGGCGAAACGGAATTGTCGACCGCAGGTGGAAGTGCTGCCGCGGAGATGGTTTCCCTCCGTGTCCAGTCGCGCATGGCGAGCTTTTCTTCATACCGCTTCTCCCTCGGGGGGACAGGGTAGGGAGGAAAATATTGTTCACGGATAACTATGAGCCCGACTGCCAGCAGTATTGCCATGCAGGCAAATACATATATCGCTATTTTGAACCTTTTTTTCATCGCCGGCAGATTTGTAAACTGCGTCGTCGCGCTCTATGCAAATTTACCGCATGGACGGAGCCAAAACCCCACAGTAAGCGTTAAGGTTACGTTATTGTTGGCCTGTAGGGCCTTTACAATAATTTTGACCGTCTTTACGCCGGGCATCATTTCCTGGGGCAGTTCCGCCTCGTTACAGGCCGTGGTTATGAGATACACTACGCGGGGAGAAAAAAAATATTCCGCCGCAAATATTTGCGGCGGAATATCATTCGAAGGAGCTGTATTGTCCGGGGACAATGTGCGTCGGTGCATGCTAATCCCTTCCGTCCGTATATTGGATGGTAGGATCGAAATCGCTTTTGCGCGGGTCGACGTCGCGCAGGTCATGTCCTGCAACGTCGCTTTCAGGGTCGCTGCTGTGGCGCAGCTTTTCGGTCAGGCCGTCGAATTTGCCTGCGGAGCCGTTATTTTGCGGCTCATTATACTTTTCGGTTTTTGTATGTTTCCCGTTATTTCCTGCCTGTGGGTAATTCTTTTTCATAATACAATACAAGTTTTAAGCAAACTCTAAGTTGGTAAATTTCTATATGGATAAAGTCAAAATCCATGCCATAAGAGACAAATGACGGACGGTGAAGTCCCGCCCGTCATGTTTACAATAACCCTTCGGAGACGTTCACGGAATGGAGCAATGCCTTTAATTTTTGTATGTAAGTGTATCGTTCGCCGCGTCTATGACTATCGGCCTTTCCTTATCGACCTCCCCTGCTATTATCTTCCTCGACAGGTCGTTCACGATGTAATGCTGGATAGTCCGCTTCACAGGGCGCGCACCGTACATCGGATCGTACCCTTCCTCAGCCAGCCATTTCTTGGCTTTGTCGGAAACCACCAACTCTATGCCGTTCCCGCCGAGCATTTTCTGCAGGTGCCTTATCTGGATATCGACGATCTTGAATACGTCCTCTTTAGTCAGGGGCGTGAACATCACTATCTCGTCTATACGGTTCAGGAACTCCGGCTTGAGTGTCTGGCGAAGCATATTGATAACCTCCTCTTTCGTCTTGTCGACCACCGCCTGCGGTATTTCGCCGCCTTTTTCCTGGGCCCCCGAAAAATTGTCCATTATCAGGTGCGAACCCATATTGGAGGTCATAATGATGATCGTGTTACGGAAATCCACGGTGCGCCCCTTGTTGTCGGTAAGCCTTCCGTCGTCCAATACCTGCAAAAGTATATTGAATACGTCCGGATGCGCCTTTTCTATTTCGTCGAGCAGTACTACCGAATAGGGCTTGCGGCGCACGGCCTCGGTAAGCTGGCCGCCCTCGTCGTAGCCGACATATCCC
>CAKUKW010000203.1 GCA_934663885.1 uncultured Tidjanibacter sp. | reverse complement strand
AGTATATACAGAGGCTCTCTTCGGTATTCCGCTATACGTTGAAGAGCAAGGATGTCGTTCCGCTTTGCGAAGAACTGGAATTCGTCAGGGATTATTCGGATCTGATGCAGATACGGCACGGAGACAACCTCAGGATAGACTTCGATACGGACAAATACTACGACAACCACCTCATAGTGCCCACAGCCGTGCAGGGATTGGTGGAAAATGCGATAAAGCACAATGCATTTTCGGACTCGGAGCCCCTGACCATCACGATAGAAACCGATAACGAAGGCATGCTTACGGTAAGGAACAATTTCCAACCGAGGGAATACCCCGAGCAGGGGGAAGGCGTGGGACTCGGGAGCCTTGCCGAAAGATACCGGTTGAAATGGCAGAAAGAAATTTCCATCGAGAACACCGGTGAAACTTTCAAGGTGACGCTACCGTTGGTGCCACCGGCGAAACAAAACACTTGAAGCAATGAAAGTACTTATAGTAGAGGACGAGCAGTTGACTGCCCTGAATCTTGAAAAAATGATATATGAACTCGTACCCGACGCCGAAGTTACGGCCGTATTGCAATCCGTAAAAGATACCGTCGAGTGGTTCGGTAGCAATCCCATGCCTGATGTGGCATTTATGGATATACACCTGTCGGACGGCTCGTCGTTCTCTATTTTCGATAAAATCGACGTGACATGCCCCATTATTTTCACTACGGCCTACGACGAATACGCACTGAAAGCCTTCGAGGTCAACCGCGTAGACTACCTGCTAAAGCCGGTCGGCAAAGCATCGCTTAAAAGGGCGATGGACAAAATAAAACGGCTCTCGGCAGCATCGCAGCCGGAGGATAACACGGGGCTTATAAAAAAAGTCGCTGACGCTATCCTGCGTGGGGGCTCCACGTATAAATCTTCCTTGCTCATTTCGGTCAAGGATAAGTTCATCCCCCTCAAAGTAAAAGACATAGCTTACATCTATTTTGAGGACAGGAATTCGGTGGCAGTTAAATTCGACGGGGAAAAGTGTATTCTGGGCACTTCACTTGACGATATAATCAAACAATTGGATCCGGCAAATTTTTACAGGGCCAACAGGCAGTTCATTATTTCGCGAAGTGCGGTAAGGGACGTTACGCTGTGGTTCGGGAACCGCGTCGTTGCGAACCTGAGCGTGGCAGTTCCGGAACGGATAATAGTAAGCCGGACCAACGTCCAGTCATTCAAGAAATGGCTTACAGAATAATCAGCCTGTCCGGGTTCCCTTCTCATCCGATATATCCGTTTTGAATTAGCCTGTCAGGGACGTTGAAATGTTCCGGATTTGATTTTTCTTTAATTTTTAATACCTTTACTTTTGCAACGGTAGTGATTCCGGACTAATCACGAAAGTAAAAACATTCTCTTGCATAGACTAACTATTTAATAAGAAACAACATGAAGAAAGCCGTTTTTCTGCTCGCAATGGGCCTGGCACTATTGTCGGCATACAGCTGCGAGGATACTACAGTTACCGAGATATACGCCATGGGGATCAATGCGTTCGAGGGAGATGGGCACGCAGTGTCCGATCTGGCGGCGGTAACCGAATACCTGAAAGGCAAAGGAGCCATCGTGGAAAGCAAGGTTATCGAAGCTAAATCCACCGACAAAGCCGACAATGAAGCTATTGAGCTGTGGGATAAAAATGTCAAGCTAATCGATGAAACGGAGATGGCCCTGCTGGTAAAAGGAAAATTCTCATTCAAATATTGCCTGGTCAGGGCAGTCGGAGTAGGCAGCGTGGATAATCCGGTACTCAGAGAAAAGGAATATAAATTTAACCAGTAAGCCTGTCACTCCGGAATATCAGACATCAAGAGCCATACCAATCAGGGGAAACTTTGTATTACGGATTTGCGCGGGAAAAAACCGGGCGAGGTTTGATTATACAAAACAATCGGCTGACTTGTGACTAACAGCCCGCGGGTAAAAAATTCATCTTCCCAAAACCTCGGCTCACTAAACTGCGGCGCTGTTTGCTTTCTATCCTTCCTGCAAAAAAGAGTTTTTTTGAAGGCAAATTTTCATGCACGGGAATTTACTTTCTTAACGAAGTGTGCCATCCAATCCCATAGGCAAGACTGGGATCGACAGTTGGCTGGTCAAGAAGATTTACTGTAAGGTGACCTCACAAGAGAGCGGCTTATTGTGGATAAAATACATACCTGGCTTCTCTTCAAAGGAGATCCTGTGCACCAATGGTTATACGGACGATTTTTCTAAACAAAAAATAATTTGGGTAACAGATCATCCTAATTTTATGCTCGATACTAACGGATATTATATTAATAAGAAATGATTTATGAATATGGCTTTAAGATATCTTCATTCAATCATCTTTATTCAAAGATATAAAGTATCAGATAAATATTAGGATTTATTTAAGGCAGGGATGCACTGAAATCAACTATATTCACAAAATACTGTAAAAAGCTGGGCATCAGCCCAATAAAAATTACAAAATATTCAGGATGTTTTGCAAATGTTTTGCAACTCAGGAAAATAAAAACTCCAACTGACTGATAATCAATTGGAGTTTCATTTGTTTTGTGCCCAGGACGAGACTCGAACTCACACGCAGTAACCTGCACTACCCCCTCAAAGTAGCGTGTCTACCAATTCCACCACCTGGGCAAAAAAACGTTAAAGTGAACAGAACTTTTTCCGGATATCCGGAACTTCTCCCGAAAGAGTGTGCAAATATAGATATTTTTCCGTTAATCCAAATACATCGGTTATATTTTTCCCTTAAAAATATACTACTGTTCCTCTCGCGGCAGGCAACTGAAGTTTTTAAGAAAAAGAGTGCCAGCTCCCCCGGCCCTGCAAGTACATTTTTTCCATCTGTTTCTTAGCCATTATCCCTGTCGGCTGCCTGCAGCGCCAAGCCTTCCCCCTGCCCAATAATGGAGCTGTTCTCTGTGATTGTTTGCCGCGTCGGCAATTTTTAAATATCTGTAACTATTACCTGCCCTCTTCGTCCAGCCACTTCGTGTTATGTTTTACAATCTTAAGCGCCAGGTAAATCAGGGCTACGAAAGCCGTAGCGTAAACAAGCCACATATACTTCGGGGGTTGGCCGTGAAGCAGTTGGCCGCCCACATCGAAAGCGCAGAACAGCAGCAACAGCGCAAACAAACCGTTTTTCTCTTTTTTTATGACCTTCTTCCAACTGAACGGGTAGGCCGGTTTTACATACCCCGTCAGTTTAGGTATGAAACAGGGGGTCCTGTCCGCCCACAGCATATACTGTTCCCCGAATTTCCCTATAAGAAACTGCTCCTCCGCAAATATTATTCGCTCGTAATATATCCAGTAAAAAAGCACGAATGAGATTATGAACCAGAAATTCATTGTAAGCATCGCCAGGCCGAGCCACATGAAGAAATTACCCAGGTAAAGGGGATTCCTCACCAGCGAATATATTCCGGTAGTATTGAGTTGATCCGCAACCTGCCCTTCGGAGGTATTCCTGCCGGAAGTATTCCTGGGGGTATACCCTACGGTAAACATCCTTATCCCAAGCCCGAGAAGTCCGACAAGGAGGCAGAACATTTCGTATATGTACCTGTAAGGCTCCTGTTTAAGTAAAATCTCATCCGACCGCATTTCACCCCACACATAGACGCCCCCTGCAAAAACTACCAATATTAAAGGGAGCATTCCCCTGTAACGGAATAGCCAGTTGCCCTGCCGCTCCATTTGCTCTTTCAAAGCCATATTTCCAAAGATTAGGT
>CAKUKW010000202.1 GCA_934663885.1 uncultured Tidjanibacter sp. | reverse complement strand
GCAGCACTCCGAGACTGTTCTTATCGAGCCGTCCAACCGGATAAACGCGCTCCCTGCAACCGTTATTCAAAAGATCTATGACCGTCTTGTCGGCATGCGGATCTTCGACCGAGGTAACATATCCTTTGGGTTTATTCATCACTATATATACCTTCTTCTCGTTCTTCAGTACATTCCCGTTGAACATCACCTCATCATTGGGCGATATCTTTGCTCCAAGTTCGGTAATAACATTTCCGTTTACGCTCACCACCCCCGACTTTATAAATTCATCGGCCTCCCTGCGGGAACATATCCCCGACATGGCTATGTAACGGTTCAGGCGGATGCTGTCGCCGAGAGGTTCGGCAGCGTAAGTAGGATAATTGAAATCGTTGCGTGGTTTGTAATCGGTCTGAGGACGGCGATCTGATCCCGAATAGGAAGGCCTCTCACCCTGATATCCCCCACGGTTATAGCCCCCCTGCTGGTAAGGCTTCCTCTCCTTATTATATCCGGAATTCCCGTATCCCTGACCCGAGCCGCTTGTGTTGCGGCTCCTGTTATAATTGGAATCGGAACCACCGTATCCACCGCCTCTTCCCTGAAAATTATCACCATAGGGTTTCTTGTCATATAAAGGGCGGTCGCCATATTGTTTCCTGACGTCATGTGCCGTATCCCGGTTATACGGTGGTCTATCGCCGTATTGTTTTCTTTCACCGTAAGGTCTGTCCTGGTTATATTGAGGCCTGTCGCCGTTGTTCCTGTACGACGGCTTATCCTCATACGGCCTCCTGTTACCCTGATGGCCCTCGTTGTTCCACCTGGGTTTGTCGCCGTAAGAAGGACGGTCACTCCTTTCATTATTCCTGTAAGAAGGCCTTTCGTCATTGTTTTGGCGGGGACGGTCGTTATAATCCCTTCCGCCATAACCTTCCTGCCGCGGCCGGTAATTTCTCTGGTCGCCCCCTTCACGATTATACGGCCTCTCCTGCCCGTAGTCCTTTTTCTCGAACCGGGGCTTGTTATCAGACGTAAAATTAGGGTTGTAAGATCTTCTGTCCCCCGGATTGTCGTAGGAACGCGGTTTATCATCCCCAGGATCCCTGCGCGGGCGGTATTCTACTTTTTCCGTTCCGTGCGACGATATCCTCGTACGTTTGTCTTTTGTAAAGGCTTTATATGCCTCATCTTTAGCGGCAGCAGGATCTTCGCGATCGGACTTTATAGGACGGGAACCATCTTTCCGGTTGCCGTTTTCTTCCCGCTCTTCATAACCCTTCCCGGGCCCATTCTCTTTCATTTACTTTCAAAAATTAATTATTCCAAATATTAAATGCACACACTCCTCCGTTTGACAATAAGAGGAAAACGCGGCCCTGTTCGTTGCAGCCTTTGACAACCGGTTTTGCTTTTGCAAAGGAGCTCACTGACCGGATCCACGTTATCGGCCGTCAGGCCGGCAGGGGAATAGCGCAGCGAAGTAACACCAGCATCAATAACTAAACACCGCATATTCCGAACCGCACCGTATATTATACAAAGATAACGTATTTTTTTAGCATCTTTGCATGTAAATTTCAATGACACCTATAAATAAATCATTCCATGAAATACGATTTCGATAAAACCCCTGACCAGTCCCGTAGCGGTGCGATCAAATACGACGCACGGGAAGCCGTGTTCGGTAATGCAAACATAATACCGATGTGGATAGCCGACATGGATTTCGAAGCGGCACCGTTCATATACGAAGCACTGACCGAGAGGGCAAAACATCATACTTACGGTTACGGGCTCCATGACGATGCATACTGGAACGCATACATAGGCTGGCTCGAAAGGCGCGGCGGTTGGAAAATCGAACGCGAGTGGATGGATTTCACATCGGGCGTAGTGGCCGGTTTTTCCTACGCCATACGCGCTTTGACGAACGAAGGCGACGGCATTGTCATTATGCCTCCCATATATCCGCCCTTCGCTTCGCAGATAGAGATTAACAACAGGAAGGTGCTCTACAACGAAATGGTGCGGGGCAGGGATCGCTATGAGATAGATTTCGCCGACCTGGAGGAAAAACTGAAAACGGCGAAGGCGTTCATACTCTGCAATCCCCACAATCCCACCGGCAGGGTATTCTCCCGCGAAGAGTTGATGAGGATAGGCGAATTGTGCTGTAAATACGACGTGGTGATAATCAGCGACGAAATACATTCCGACCTTATATATAAACCGAACAGGCACCTGCATATCGCCTCCCTGGATAAACGTTTCGCCGAAAGCAGCGTAACGTTCGTTGCGCCGTCCAAAACTTTCAGCGTCGCGGGACTTGCGGCTTCGATAGCGATTACCCCCGGCGAAGAAATGCGGAACAAACTACGGAAAGAACTCAGCTATCTACATATACAGATGGGCAACCTGTTTGAGACCGCGGCCATAAAAGCGGCTTATACCAAAGGCGACGAGTGGGTGGATCAGGTTTGCGAATACATCGACGGGAATGCAGAGTTCGCCTGCGGTTTCATCTCGGAGAAACTTACCGAATTGAAAACTTACAGGCCGGAAGGGACTTATTTCCTGTGGATTGACTTCAGCGGTTTCGGAATGGCTACGGAAGAGCTTGCCCTGTTCATGTCCGCCGAAGCGGGGGTCGGCTTAAGCAGCGGCGGCTTCGGCCCTGGAAGCGAGGGATTCATGAGAATGAATCTCGCTACGTCACGTGCTACGGTCGAAAAAGCTCTGAACCAGATATTAGCTGCCTGGGAAAAAAAGCGTTAAGCCGTCGCCGGCATTGTCCGGCTCCGTTTTGTTAATATTTATATAGTAATAAAAGGTGTGTTCTTTTTAACGGGAATGCGCCTTTTACTATTTTTGCGCAGAGCGCTTAGATAGGATGAGTTTCGGAACAGACATAGCCAACCTATCTTGGCTATGACTAACATCATGCTGTCTTTGGCTGGGCTTTTGCCGGAGAGAATTATTCTAATATCACGCCATTTAAGCTATATTTTTAAGAATACCCATTGCTGATAAAGATATTATTTAAATAAATTTACATTTTTTATTAAAAAAATTAATTAAATAGTTGCATTATTAAAATTTCTATTTATATTTGCATCATATTTTAAATATATCCTCACCCATTTTTAAAACATTTGCAAATATAGTCCGAACCGAATGGCTTTGCTCAAAGATTTTTTTAACCAGCTGGAAGACGACTCGCTGAGGGGTGTTACCCAAAAGAACATTCTTATCAAGAGGAATGTTATAGCCTATATGGCTATGAATGGGCCGAGCACCCTGGCCGACCTTGCAAAGGAGCTTCATGTCAGTGTCCCGACTATCACCAAGCTCGTGGGGGAACTTGTCGATGAAGATATAATCACCGACAACGGTAAAGTCGAAACGCCCGGAGGCCGGCGTCCCAACGTCTTCGGGCTTGCCAATTCGGCCATTTATTTCGCCGGTGTAGATATCGGACGCGACAGCCTCAGGTATGTCATTACCGACCTCCAGAACAACATCATCACGAGCACAAAAGAGGCCCGCTTTGAGCTGGCCGACAATGAGCAGTGCCTCAACCTGATATGCAACAGCATAAATGCTTTCCTGGACAATTGCGGCATAGAGAGGAGTAAAATACTCGGAATGGGCGTATGCATTGCAGGGCGTGTCAATCCCAAAGCGGGGAAGAGCTATATGTATTTTACTTTCAGAGAGAAGTCATTGAAAGAGGTGATAGAGGAAAAAACCGGAATCCGCGTCCTGCTAGACAATAACACGCGCGCGCGCTGCTATGC
>CAKUKW010000201.1 GCA_934663885.1 uncultured Tidjanibacter sp. | reverse complement strand
GTTCTATATGGCGCCCACTCTGGAAGCGCGTGAAAAGATAAGGCGCATGGTAGAATTCGGCAGCAGGCGCGACTATACTTATATCCCCGACCCGTATTACGGAGGAGTCGACGGATTCGAACTGGTTCTCGACCTGCTGGAAAACCATTGCGCGGGACTTCTGGAGTATATGGAAAAATAATTATCAAGGGGATGGATTCAGGCTTCGCCGGGGCATTACCGCTTTCGCGGCCTATGAAATGACGGTTCCCTCTCTTGACCCGTCAATTCAGGAGATTTTTACCCCAGCAAAGACAGTATGGCTATGGCGGCTACCGCCAGACATATTCCGGCGGTTTTCATCAAGCCGAGTTTTTCACGGAAGACAATGACCCCTGCAAGGGTAATTATCACCACGACACATATATTATACAGCGCATAGAACACGCTCGTGGGCAGGGTTCGCAGGCCGTGCATTATTCCCAGGGTAACGAGGTAATTACAGGTACCCAGTACGAGGCCGCCCGCCACGCTTTTCCAACTGAACCGGAATGCTTTCTTTCCTATCGTCAACGAATAGTATACCACAG
This sequence comes from uncultured Tidjanibacter sp., assembly GCA_934663885.1. Taxonomy (GTDB): domain Bacteria; phylum Bacteroidota; class Bacteroidia; order Bacteroidales; family Rikenellaceae; genus Tidjanibacter. Next base: position 3,274 of record CAKUKW010000201.1, on the reverse strand, counting down.
CTCCGGCAAGCGCAGAAGCGAACAATATTATCTGGAACAGGGGATAGTCCGCCGCATAGTTCCCGGTTTGCCCTATGATATGCTGGGAAGACTTCATGCTCACGGATATTATCCCCAGCATTACAAATACCCCCAGGGGCATCAGCACGGAGGCCGTATTGCTTTTGGGATTTTTCAGCGGAGCGTTTCTGTCCGGTTTACGGTAGAATATTATTACCAGCGCCGCTATTACCAGGGCTATTCCTATCCACTGCCACGCGGATACCTGTTCGCCGTAAAGGAAGAAAGACCAGACGATGGGGACTACCAGCGAAGCGCGGGCCGCAATTGTCGTAACGGCTACTCCCGCAATCCTCGTCGAGGCCGCCATCATATCCATCGATACGAAATAAAATATCCCCGCTATTATACCCCTGTACCACCAGTCGTTGTCGAATATACCCAGGAAACCTTCCCGCGACAGGCTGTTCATGTTCGGCAATACCGCCAGCGCAAGGGCCAGAGCATAGTTCGTCATAATAGCCTGCGGGACGTTTATTCCTTTTATATTTAGGAATTTCAGGTCGAGCATAAAGCACGACATAGACAATATGGCTATTATAAGGTAGATCATCCTGAAGCGGGTTATGCCTGAGCCGTTTCGTGTGGCTCTACCATTTTGTTGGCCCTTTCGGCGGCGACGTATATGTTCGGACAGATATTGTCGGCCCCCACCAGCTTTTCTATCCCCCCCTTTACGAGAGTTTCCCTTACCGACGGTATGACCCCCGAAAGGATGACCGTTATACCCTCTTTCTGGGAAGCCTTTACCAGCATGCCGAGGTTGTATAAACCGGTCGAGTCGATAAATGGCACTTTGCGCATACGGATTATACGTACTTTGGATTTGTCGCCGAGCCGTCGCATCTGCGAATCGAATTTGTTGGCCACTCCGAAGAAGAACGGGCCGTCTATTTCGTAGGCCTCGACACCCTCTGCCAGATGGATCTTGTTGAGGTCATTCGACGTTTCGGCATCGTCGCTCATGTCTATGTTGTTGCGCATGACTGATACGCTGGTCGTTTCCATTATGCGTTTCATAAAGAGCACCACCGCCATAATCAGCCCCGCGCCTATCGCTATAGTAAGGTCGAAGATAACCGTCAGGAGCATCGTCGTGAGCATTACGGCCACGTCGGCCCTCGGATTCTTGAACAGCGAACGTATCGTCCGCCACTCGCTCATATTATAAGAAACCACTATAAGTATTCCCGCCAGGCAGGCCATCGGGATGTGTTTCGTAAGGGGCGAAAGGAACAGCAGTATCAACAGCAGTACCAACGCGTGGATAATACCTGCTACAGGCGTACGGCCGCCATTGTTGATGTTGGTCATCGTGCGGGCAATGGCCCCCGTGACCGGGATCCCGCCGAACAGCGGCACTATTATATTGGCCGCTCCCTGCGCCATAAGCTCAGTATTGGAATTGTGGCGGTCGCCCGTTACCCCGTCTGCCACAGTCGCCGATAGCAAGGATTCTATAGCACCGAGCATCGCTATCGTGAACGCGGGCGGGAGCAGGTGCCTTATCGTCGCTATATCGAGCCGGAACCCTTCAGGTGCAGGAATGGTTGGGTCTATGGTGAACCTGTCGCCTATCGTTTCTATACCTCCGACACCGCAATACGTTTTGAGGAGCCAGGATATAAGGGTTATGATTATTATGGCTGCGAGGGAGCCGGGAAGCTTCCTCGTCAGGCGCGGCATCAGTGCAATGATCAGGATACTTGCCACGCCTATCCCAAGCGACCACAGGTTCACAGTGTCGAAATTATGGAAATAAGCACCCCATTTGCCGAGGAAGTCGTCGGGCACCGGCCCCGTTATCGTAAGTCCGAAAAAGTCTTTTATCTGGGTGGTGAAAATGGTCAGGGCTATGCCTGCCGTAAATCCTACGATGATGGGATACGGAATGAATTTTATCACTACGCCCAGCTTGAAAAGCCCCATGAGCAGCAGCATTATGCCAGCCATGAACGTTGAGATGGCAAGTCCTTCGATACCGTACTGGGATATTATTCCCGCTACGATGACAATGAAAGCTCCGGTAGGGCCGCCTATCTGGACGTTGCTGCCGCCCAGAAAAGAAACTATGAACCCGCCTATTATGGCGGTGATGAGGCCTTTCTCGGGACTTACCCCCGAAGCGATACCGAAGGCGATGGCAAGAGGCAGCGCCACTATGCCTACGATGATACCCGCCATCAGGTCGGCGCTAAATTTCTCCCTGTTGTATCCCTTCAGGGATGAGAATAGTTTAGGATGGAAATCGATGTTCAGCTTTTTCATTGCGGTCGGTCGTTTTCAGCCGCAAATATAGCCATTTAGAAATATCATTCCCCATATTTCCAGAATATTAACTTTTCCTCCGTTCTTTAATTTTAAAAGGTAACATTTGATTAAACCGTGCGAAAATATTAACTTAGTGGAGTGGCATAGTTATTGACATTAAAGAGCTAACAAACTAAAATAATTCGTCATGGGAAAATTTAAGAAAAAACTCTTCGGATACCTCGGTTCGGCGCGGTGGTACGACTCCGCCCTGTTCTTCATCAGGCTCTTCATAGGAGTAATGATGCTCACCCACGGTATAGCGAAACTTCAGGATTACAACGCCCTTTCGGCGACTTTCCCCGATCCAGTCGGCTGGGGCAGCAGCATATCTTTCTTCCTCATCACAGCTACCGAAGTGCTCGGTTCGCTTTTCCTAATAGCCGGTTTTTTGGTACGGCCGGTTGCAATCATAATGGCTGCCGCCATGTTCACAGCCACGTTCCTGACATATTCGGGAGGTGTAGCGGCCCACGAACTGTCGTTCATTTACCTGGGGGTTTACGTGATGCTGGCAATAAGCGGAGGAGGCAAATACGCCCTCGACAGGATGGCGTTCAGGAAAAAATGAGCTTATGGCTACCGAACACGACCACATAATTACCACCATTACACTGCCCGACGATTACGAAGGGAAGGTAAAGGCCACCCTGCTTAAACTTACGGCAACGAAAAACTCCCCTTCGGCCATACTTTATATACACGGTTACCTCGATTATTATTTCCAGTACCACATGGCAGAGTATTTCGCCGCGCGGGGCAGGAATTTTTACGCGCTCGACCTGCGCAAATACGGCCGTTCGTATATGCCGCACCAGCACTTCAACAATGCGCGCCGCATGGAGGAATACTATCCCGAAATAGACAGTGCGCTGGATATGATGATCTCGCAGGGGAACACAGA
>CAKUKW010000200.1 GCA_934663885.1 uncultured Tidjanibacter sp. | reverse complement strand
GCTTCAGCTCCAGATTCTTTGTAACATCGATTCCAGAGATATTGCAATTACCTACGTAGATAGAAGTTAAAGCGGGAAAATAGCCGGTTCCTATTATCGAGGTAAGTTCTTTATCCCAGCTATTGTTCAGCAATGTAGCTGTAAGTCCCTCTGAGGTTATTTCGACTTCACCGGTTGCTTCGTCGATTACATTTATCCATCCCTGGTTGGTAAGCCAGGCGCGGAATACGGGATCCGGAATTATCCTTTTACCCTTAACCTGGGTAATTGAAACATTCGCCTCAAGGCCACTCCCGGAAACAGTAAGCGTAGCGCTACGATCACTCTCCAGGTCGTCGTTGGCAAGAACGGTAATCGTTATTTCAGCATTACCGTCACCCTGTGTAACTTCGGTTCCGCACCATGCCGGAATTCCGGTTATTGTCCAGCCGGTATTGGATTCGATATTGAAAGTAATGTCCGCTCCTTCGAAAGAAATGTCGGGAAATTCAGTCGGGGATACCGTAAGTTCCGCAACGAAATCGAGCGGAAGCTGGCTTATGAATATTTCCCGCATAATTTCCTTGGCGGTCACCTTGATAGTAGCCTCCCTTTTTGTTTCGAATTCTTCATAGGATTCGACTTTTATCTTTACCGTACCGTTGCCTGTACCTTTTTTCGGCTCGACGGTGCACCAGCCGGGAATCTGGGTTATTTCCCAATCCGAGTTGGATGTTATATCGAATGTTACATCCGTGCCAATGGCAGCGAGATCTTTAAATTCGTTTTTCGAGAGCTCAAGCTCGGTTTTAACTTCAGGCGGCGTATCCTCGTCACAGGCTGTAAATAGCGCGGCGCCAAATAACGCCGCCAGCATCAACATAAAATAGTTCTTTTTCATAAAATATACTCTTAGGGTTTATAATTTCAGGATTATCGTATGCTCGGTATTAATTTATTTCGATAAAGTCGTACGTTTTACGTTTTCGGCCTTGACCGGGTCAATGCTTACACAATATTACATCAGGAAATTTCGTACAGGCTTGTACTAGGTCAAGTCAGTGGAAATTTTCCATTATGCTAACATACGTAGACTTTTTCCAATGGCCGGGAGTAGCCCAATGCGTCCCGTTATGGACAAAGGGGGGTAGCAAGATAAACCGGCTCTCCCCCGAAAAATCCTATTTACACGCTCGTCTTTATACCTTCGATTAGAATGCGAGCATGGCACGTGCCGTATACTTCCCGTTCTTATAGCCGGTTGAAGAGCTGCCCCCCCAAGCCAGGCTAAGATACCATGCCTCCATACTTGGATTCGTCGCGTTTTCCGAGGACGTCCAGTAGTCTCCAAACCCGAATGCGGTACCACCGGCATCTTCAATTTTCTGCTTGAAAGCTTCCCTGGCGGCAGCATAAGTTTCATTTTGGTAGTCCGTCATACTACTGTAGTCGCCTGCCCATAAACCCGGATCGTATGTTAATCCGCAAGACGCGGCATAAATCATCTTGTACTCGTTCTTCGCGGGAAGATACCATCCGTCGCCTTTGGCCCTACACCATGTGGCCAGCTCCGAGGCGCTTCCGATAGCCGCAGTATTAGACTGCCCGTCATCCAACGACGATGCACCCAAGTCACTCATATCGCCCCATGCCTTAGTATCGGCAGGTTCGTCCAGGCTGACTGCCTTGCCGCTTGTTCCGCCGCCGGCAGGGTCTATCCATACCACGATACCCACCGGCGATGTGCCATTGGGATAATAATCACCTATAGAGTAGGTGGAAACGCTCGGTTCAAAAGGTTTCTGGGTTATGGTCATTATAACCGCCTGTGCACTACCCGCGGTAACGACTATACTGACGGAGGCAGGGGAAACAGTTTCCGTATTTGCTACGGCTTTAAGCGAGAAAGCATTCGCATATTTGTCCAGAGTCAGCCATCCGTTGCCGTCGGCGGGAGTCATGGCGACATCCCACGACTCCTGGTTGGTGGCGACTGTAATTATTTTCTCTCCGCCTGCAGCATTAAATGATACAGCCGCGGGAGAATCCACGCTAAGTGCCGGAAGCGTACCGTCTGTATTTTCGCATGAAAGGAGAGGAAATGCGGCTGCGCCGATCATCAAAAGTTTTAAAAAGATGTTTTTCATAGTTATTTGGATTAAAGATTTGGTGTCTGTCTTTCGGCCATTGCAGCAGTTGTCGAGCGCAAAATACTGCATTAGGATTTGCAGCGATATCCGCCACGCCTTGCAGAAGATATTCACACAACCCTGCGATAGCCTCCGGAATTACAATATTAACACGGTAAAAAGAGAAAAGTCTTGTACTAGGTCAATTCGGGAGAAAAAATTATCTGCCTTCGTACAAAAAATCCGGGCCGCCAACATGATTAACATATCTGATTGGTATGGACGTGCAGCTCCATCGCTTACGGATTTTCCTTAAGCAATTTTAAAGAGTAAAAAAATGAAAGGCTTGTAACGGTTTAATTCAAGAAATTATTTGTTGTGATATGAAGAAAGTTTCTTCTTCAGGCGACTAAGATATGAAGGGGTAATGCCGAGATAAGATGCGATTATCTTCAATGAAACATTTTCCATTATTTCCGGACGGTTCTTTACCAGCGACTCGAAACGTTCTTCGGCCGTACCGTTCAAGATGGAAAGTTTTTCCTCATAGATGCAAAGCTGGGCAATGGACATCGTCAGCATCCAGCGTGTAAATTCATGGGATTCTTTAAGGAAACCGTCGAATGTGGATTTCGACATCTTCAGCACCACCGACCCGTTACACGCTTCGAGCTGGAAAAATGAAGGCAGCCTCTTATAATAGGAATGGAACGGCATCATAAGCGTACCCGGTGTCGCGAAGCCGAAAGTTTTTTCTTTCAGCCCGTCGAAATATGCGTAACGTATTATGCCGCTTTTAAGGACATAAATATTGCTGTCGAACCTGCCGTAGGGGATTAGGGGTTCACTGGGTTTCAGGCGCACTTCAGTCATCGAATCCATGAACCGGCCCATGAGTTCCTCCGGCAGCCGGTAGTCGCATTCGCTGAATAAAAGTTTTTTTACTGACTCCATGTTTAATTAGGTTTTTTCTGCCCGGCAAACGAAACGGCGGCGTTACCCGAGTTTATTCTGACGGGAATTGGGGATTATCAAACAAATTTAAGAAAAGATATAACATCTGGCTCGTAAAATAAACGAAAATCGTCCAGATGATATTGTTATGCCTGAAGCATACAGACATAAATATATTGAGTAATTGCACTGCAAGCTCCTCGTCCCATGCATAACAATTTCAATCCGGGGCAGGAACCCGGTTGAGACTGTAGCAGGGAGCAGCCAGATGGCGGTATGGGGAAGACGCAGGGAGCTAACATCCGCCGGCACTGAAACAAAAAAGGAACAACTTATTATGTCGTCCCTTTACCGTGAGCCGAAACCGGGACTCGAACCCGGGACCTCTTCATTACGAGTGAAACGCTCTACCAACTGAGCTATTTCGGCTTGTACCTGCTTACTTTCGCAAGGCGGGTGCAAATATACTTTTTTTTACCCAAATGGTAAATATTTTCCGTTTTTTTTGATAAGACGGAGATATAAAAGAGCTCCGCCATATTGAAGCCGTAGTATCCTTTTCTTATTAGATTTAAATAACAGAGGCGGCGCTTTGATAATCTTTTGCATGCAAGCACGCACGATTGAGCTCGGCTTTCACTATATTTGTAGAATATAGGAGGCGCCTCGGCATAGCCCCGGCAAGAAAACTTGACTTCGCTCTGCGCTCGGCTTTCACTATATTTGTAGAATATAGGAGGCGCCTCGGCATAGCCCCGGCAAGAAAACTTGACTTCGCTCTG
>CAKUKW010000199.1 GCA_934663885.1 uncultured Tidjanibacter sp. | reverse complement strand
TTAAGCGCCATAATAATGGCACTGTCGTTCACCTCTTTACCTATCCTTTCTTCAACCTCCGGCTTAATCTGCCTCGCAAGGGCCGAAAGGTTAATAAGTTTATCTACTAAAGCACCCTCGAGAAACGGTTTCTTCTTCACCACTTCTTCTACCGCAACAGGTATTGATACCATAAAATATTAAGTTTTAGGTTATTATCTATTATATATAGATAGAAATTATTATCCGGAAATCCAACTGCAAAAGAACGTAAAAAATCTATTTATGCCAAATATTTTTAATAAAAAAGGACTAAATAAAACATCGCCGCACCTACTTATTCAACACATTGTCTAAATTATTACAAAATTTACTGCTTTGATTAAAGGCTGATTATTACGAAAGTGCAAAACGGAAACAGTATAATGGACGAACCCTTACTTTCCATCATATCGAAGTGCAAAACGGGCCGCATTATGTATTTTTAGCGGATTTTTCGTAACTTTCGCCATTCAAGAAGAGATATAGAAAAATATTTGTTTATGAAAATATCATACAACTGGCTGAAAGATTACATTAAAATAGATGCCGGCGTTAATAAGATATCGGAAATACTTACGGACATAGGACTGGAAGTAGATGGAATAGAAAAGACGGAAAGCATTCGCGGAGGGCTCGAAGGAGTATTGGTAGGCGAAGTCCTGGAATGTGTGAACCATCCCGGCTCAGATCACCTGCATATAACGAAGGTTTCTATCGGCGAAGGGGATCCGCTGCAGATAGTATGCGGAGCTCCGAATGTGGCGCAAGGCCAGAAAGTGCTCGTGGCAACCATAAATACGACCCTATATCCATCCGGGGCGCAGGAGGGCTTCAAGATTAAGAAAAGTAAAATCCGCGGGGAAGAATCGTTCGGTATGATATGCGCCGAAGACGAGCTCGGCATAGGCAGCGATCATGGCGGCATAATGATATTGCCTGCCGAAGCGGTACCCGGTACTCCGGCTAAGGAGCATCTTGGCATTGAAGAGGAGTATGTGATAGAAATAGGGCTTACTCCGAACAGGGCCGATGCTGCATCCCATTACGGTGTTGCACGCGATCTTGCCGCATATTTCAGGTCAAAGGAAGAAAAGGTATCTCTCGAACTTCCCTCTGTCGGGGAATATAAAACCGACAATACCGAAAACACGATTAAAGTAGAAGTGGCGGACGGAAAGGCAGCTCCGCGATACGCTGGCATCACCATAACCGGAATTAAAGTCGGCCCGTCACCGGAGTGGCTTCAGAAAAGGCTCCGCTCGATAGGACTCAACCCGAAAAACAATATTGTTGATATCACCAATTTCGTATTGCATGAAGTGGGTCAACCGCTGCACGCATTTGACGCCGCTAAAATCGAGAGCAGCAAAGTAATAGTCCGCACCTGCCCCGAAGGTACCCCGTTCGTTACGCTGGACGGGGTGGAACGAAAGCTATCCGAAAAAGACCTTATGATATGCGACGACTTAAAACCGATGTGCATAGCAGGCGTTATGGGCGGTGCCGGTTCGGGAGTAACGGAAGAAACCACTTCAGTATTCCTTGAAAGCGCGTATTTCTCTCCGGTTTCAATACGTAAAAGTGCAAAAAGGCATGGCATAAACAGCGATGCGTCGTTTCGTTTCGAACGGGGCATAGATCCTAACATAACGATATATGCGCTGAAAAGAGCCGCTTTACTTATTAAAGAGACGGCGGGCGGACTGATCTCTTCTGAGATTACGGACATCGTTTCCATTCCTGAAATACTCGAGCCTTTCCGGATAGAGCTGCCGTATGAACGTATCAATACCCTCACGGGCAAAGTGATACCGCAAACTACGGTAAAAAAGATACTCGAATCTCTTGAAATCCAGATTGAGAGTGAAAAAGATGGTGTGTTATCCGTTGCCGTCCCTCCGTACAGGGTCGATGTGAAAAAGGATGCAGACCTTATTGAAGATATCCTACGCATTTACGGGTATAATAATATAGAGATTTCCGAGCATCTGAATTCGGCCATTTCCTATGAAAAGAAGCCGAGCCGGGAGAAAATAATGAACATGGTGGCAAACAGCCTTACGGCCAACGGATTCACAGAGACAATGAATAACTCGCTGACAAAGGCTGCATATTATGACGGTCTGGAGTCCTACAAACAGGAAAATCTCGTCAGGATATTGAATCCCCTCAGCAACGACCTCAACGTAATGCGCCGGACGCTCCTGTTCAATATGATGGAAGTGATAGCGCTTAACACCAACCACCGTCACCCTAACCTGAAACTGTACGAATTCGGGAACGTATATTCATATAATCCCGGAAAGGTGCCTGAGGGTGGCCTGGCGCCCTACTCCGAAAGCTACCGCCTTGCGATGGCGATAACAGGCCTCGAAACCATCCAGTCATGGAATACGGCTGCTGTCCCGGGTAATTTTTTCCATTTGAAGGCGGCAGTCGGAAACATACTGAAACGTTTCGGGCACGACATAGACGCCATGCAGACGGAGGGCGGTTCCGGCGAGCTTTACTCCGACTCTCTTACAGTGAAACTCAACGGGAAGGAGCTCCTTGTTATGGGAACGATATCTCCGCGCATAAAGAATATATTCGACTTCAAAGCGGACGTATGGTTCATGGAAATGGATTTCGACCTTCTGGTAAAATCGCTTCGCAAACATAAAATAACCGTTTCCGACCTTCCGAAATTCCCCGAAGTAAAGAGGGATCTGGCGTTATTGGTAAACAAAGGAGTAACTTTCTCGCAACTTCGCAGCATAGCTTTCGCCGCCGAAAAAAGGTTTCTAAAGAGTGTCTCCTTGTTTGATGTTTACGAGGGGGATAAATTACCGGAAGGCAAAAAATCTTACGCCTTATCGTTTACGCTGCAGGATGAAACGAAAACAATGACCGATCAGATGATAGACAGGATAATGAATAACTTCATTGCCCGTTTCAAAAGCGAAACAGGAGCGGAAGTCAGATCCTGAGCCAAATTACCGTCAACGGCTTACCACTACAATTAAAGCAACCTTATCAAGGTTGCTTTAATTTTTAATTACTCTCCGGATTCATGGAATCCCGTGCGGGATCTTCAGGATCTTCAGGTTCGCGTTCAGACTCTCCTTTTTCCTGTGTTATTTTCAAAGTCGCCGACGGATAGGGTGATTCGGTAACGATGAATGTTAGCAAAAATTCCCTTTCTTCATCCAAATTATTTTCCGGATACCTTATGGTACAGACATTATCTTTAACCGAATATGTTATTTCATCCGGTTTCTCCACTCTCCACGAGCCCATAGCATCAACTGTAACATCGAGACTTCCGGCGTCGGCCTTTACTTTTTCTTCTGATTTATCAAGCGCTATCCTGTACTTATCGGCTTCCTGCCTTATTGTAAGTGTCCGGACTATAGGGTCAGAATATATATCGAACAATTCTACGCTCAGTACCGTTTCCCGAGGCTGGAATTGTCCGTTTTCAAAAGTAGTATTATGAGTGATGGTCATCTTCATTGAGTCCGTGCCAAAACCTATATTCCCTTCAGCATTACTAAATAGGTGCCATTCAGGTATCATGGCAAAATCCCGCTGGTCGGTATTCAGTTTCCATCGTGAATTGGAAAAAACTTTTACCGTCTCTTCTCCGCCGACAGCTCTTATCGTTATGATTTCTTCCTCAAGTTCCAATGTGGATTCAGGCTCCTGCTGCGACTGCCAGCATGCCGTCATAAATAAAGGCAGGACGAAAGCCGTTAATATAAATATCTTTCTCATATCCAAAGCTACTAACTTATGCCACAAAAATACAACAAGTATCAGATTTTCCACTCAAAAAACTTAACTGC
>CAKUKW010000198.1 GCA_934663885.1 uncultured Tidjanibacter sp. | reverse complement strand
ACATCTCTTTGGGAAGGCAGACGATCCACCACCCCCCCATCGAGCCTGTCGATGAATAGTGCCATACTTCCGCGGAGAATTCATATTTTATCCCGTTATTTTTCATTTTATCCAATTCAGCTTTCATGATTTTTCATATATTCCTGTGTCCATGGACAATGCACGAAACATTGCAGGCAAGTGGTACATTTACTGACGTCGAGCAGTTCGTCCCGATCCGTTTCCGGGTTCCAATCCAAACCCGTTAGCGCCCCCGCAGTACAAACATCTACACAAATGTGGCAGTTGCCGCATCGTGCCTCCATAACAGGCGAATTTACTGCCTTAACCGGTGCATCGGTAAGCACCGCTCCGATATGCTGGCCGCACCCCCTCTCCGGAGTAACAAGTAGCACGTTCTTGCCGATCCAGCCCATCCCGGCCCTAACGGCAATCGTTTTAAGGGGCAGGTGAGTTCTTATGGATTCCGGATCGAACGCATTGTCTGCTATCTGGTTGTCATCGGATAACGCATACGCCCCGTACCCTTTCTCCGTCAGGTAAGAGGAAAGCCAGTCTGAAATACGGTACATGCCCATTTCCTGCACATAGTGTTCATCGTTTTCGATGCTTCCGTCCGCCACGGCTTCCTGAACATAATATGGATGTGCCGCTACATGCCGGATGTAATCGGGCGTGGATTTTACGCCAAAAAGAACGGCATGGGAATATCCCCGGTTCTGCTTATGCGGCAAATCCGAAATATCCACAAAACGGACGAAGTCGGTTCCACACCCTTTAAGCCACATTTCTATTTCCTTATTCAAATCCATAGTGATGCAAATATAGGCCGTTTATTCCAAACACTGATATTGAGATTGCCGGCTTACGAATTCTTCTTATACAAAAATCAGTAACTTCGCCATCAAAAAAAGGCATATTATGTTTCATGATATCACACCGCATACGCTAAATACCGGTTTTATAAACCGCACACCCGTCGATCTGGATTATTTGGTGAGCTACAAAAGCAACCGGGTACTGGTCTATGCCGAAGACGGGGTTATTTTCCCTACTATCGGAGAGATCAGACGGTTTTATGAAATAGACTACAATAAACTCACCTACCTTTTCGATATGGACAGCAGGGGCTTTTATCTGTTCCCGGAAGAGCTTCCCGGGATGCCAGGACTGGAATATCATGGCATACGGTTTTTCAGGGATCGGAATCCGTCCTGGCTCTGTTTCGCAGGGGCCACGGCTGTCCACCTTGCCCGGTGGTACGAAATCAACCGGTTTTGCGGTAAATGTGCAGCGCAAATGACTTTTAAAGGGGACGAGCGGGCTTTGTACTGTCCCGACTGCGGCCTCGTGGTTTACCCCAGAATAAACCCTGTAATTATCGTCGGGATAACCGACGGCGATAAGATCCTGTTGGTCAGGAACATTAATTCCTCTTATAAAAACTATGGGCTTGTGGCCGGATTTATGGAAATTGGCGAAACGCTGGAAGACACCCTGCGGCGTGAAGTCATGGAAGAAGTTGGGCTAAGGGTGAAAAATATCCGGTATTACAAAAGCCAGCCCTGGGCATTCTCGGAGTCCGTACTGGTCGGCTTCTTTGCCGATGTGGATGGTGATACGAATCCAATCCCGGATGGCAAAGAGATCTCGGAAGCACGATGGTTTCACAGAAGTGAAATCCCGGTTGAAAATACCTCTTTCAGTCTTACTTGGGAATTAATAGAAATGTTCAGGCAGGGAAGAATTTGACAGGATGCTGAAACAAAAAGCTACTTACTCCAATATGAAACTTCAGGCGAATTACTAAGAGCAACGATCCGCAGGCGCAAGCTATCTGACGAAGATAAAAGAAACGGTGTATCATGCAGGATTGGGAACCACTTCGACGACAGATAAAGGATAAACAGGAAAAAGGTGTCAGGGCATAGATATCCTATCCGGCAATGATTTTTCTGTAATCGCCATCCTTTTTCTTTTTAAATCCGTTGCTTAAGAGCGCCTTTACCGATAATATATTGTCCTCGGCCGGATCCGCCGAAATTTCGCGTCCTCCCAACCATCTGATTTTATCTTCCAGCTTCCGGATAATTATTTTACCGATTCCTTTACCCAAATAATACTCCTCGCCGATCATATAGCCTATTTCATAAGTATCGTTCTTTTCGGTGACATCTCCGTACAAATCTCCGAAATCGTGCCCCTTCTCATTTTGGTCCTTCAGGAAAAAACAATCAGCGTAAAGGCAATATCCAATTTTCACATCCTTATAATATACGATAAAATGGTTTATGAAATCATATTTACCATCTTTGTTGGCCGCCTCCTCCAGCCAGGCATGCCTCTGCTCTTCTCCGTCGGGACATAACCATTTATAGATATACCCCTTATTCAACCATTCATCGAATAAAGTTATATCTTCTTCATGCAGAGGTTTCAATATAATATCGTCTTTCTCTACCGAAAACTCATTCATAGCCGCTTTTTTCATAAGAAAAGTCAACTCCTTGCGCACACCGGTCGTCCTGAAGCTTACCCCACGATTCCCAGCCTTTCACACGCAAAACGGAATTATCGTTTTCAAGCATCGGATAGCCGTCAAAAAGTTCCGCAAGATATTCGCATGGATAGTTTTCACAAAATGCGCACATTTCAACGTTTTTCCCTTTCGCGCATATCCTGACCCGGCAGGCGGGATTACCACTTCCGGCTTTACACGATATACATATACCGCCAACCGTCATGCCGTGTAAAAATGACCAGAATTTCTCCCCGTCAGGAAAAAAAGACATGATTTGGTCAAACCCCAACTTGTGCATCTCGGCATGTAAAACTTTAGCCGCAGGCTCAACTTTCACCTTGACTCCGCAATTCCCACAGTAAAGACCGCAGTAGCATGCATATTTCTTGTCCATATTACTTTATTTGTATTAAATATCAATTTATACTGCCTGGCTCCGCTGTGCGTTACATATATTTTTATCCATGCCTTCAAAATTGAAGGGAGTGAATTAAAATAACAAAAAGTATTTCAAAATATAAATTTAATATAAAATGATTATCTTTACATACTACTATATATAATAATATTTCTCATGAGATCAAAGGCTTTCCTATTATTTTATGCATTTTTATTATCGTTACTGGCCATTTCGTGCCAGAACGAAAACGTTTCTCAAGAGCAAGATACTACCAATCTTGTTACATTTAACGAATCGGAAGTAACCCAAGGTGTAATACGTGTTAAATTCGAACAGGAACCGGGTGAAATCATAGAGCAGAACCTCGCATCTGCCGGTACCCGCGCTTTCGCCGGCCTTCCCGAATTGGAAAAGCTTGCCGAAAACATAAATATCATTGAGATGACGAGGACTTTTCCACATGCAGGGAAATTCGAAGCGAGGACAAGGGAACGCGGCATGCACCTATGGTATGATGTCTATTTTGAAGAAACGGTCAGTGTTACACGGGCAAAAGCCAATTTCGAGAAAGTTTCAGGTATATCTACCATTGAACCCATTGAGATCATCACCCGGCCTCCCTATACTATAACACCGCTAACCGAGGAAGAAACGGCAAAAATAATTTCCGAAAAAGAAAACTCCAGGCAGGGTGTCCCTGTCAACGATCCGAGGTTTACGGATCAGTGGCATTACGCAAACGACGGCAGGCTTTCGAGAGCGGTGGCCGGAGCGGACATCAACCTCGTAAACGCGTGGAGGAAGCAAAAGGGCCATCCGGACGTTATCGTAGCCATAGTGGACGGCGGCCTGGACATCGACCATCAGGATCTCGAGGATAACGTATGGGTGAACACTGCCGAGCTCAACGGTTCCGCGGGAGTGGAC
>CAKUKW010000197.1 GCA_934663885.1 uncultured Tidjanibacter sp. | reverse complement strand
GCTTAACGAGAAGCGCCTGAAGGAATATGCAGCCGATATTAAGATCAAAAAGAAACAGATAGAGGATGCCGAAGCCGTACTGGAGGAGAGGAAAGTGGACCTCGATATGAAACGCGCAGAACTGGAAAGCATCGATCAGGAGACCGCGAAGGAGATCGAAGGCCTCCGCGAAATGGAAGACAAGGCCGTCGTGAAGATAGACGAGCGCCTACTGTCGGCTTATAAAAGGATCAGAAGCAACGTGCATAACGGACTTGCGGTAGTTACCGTCAGCAGGAACGCGTGCGGCGGTTGTTTTAACCGTATACCGCCCCAGCGGCAGTTCGAAATCCGACAGGGAAGGAAGATCATCGTCTGCGAGTATTGCGGCCGCATACTTGTCTCGGAAGATCAGTTCGAAGAATAGGCTTGTATCGCAGAGCATTTTTTAGGCGCAAAACTAAATATGATACCAAGCGGGCCACCTGTGAACAGGCGGCCCGCTTGGTTTATGGAAAACGCCCGCATAAGGAAACTTTATGCTCACAGTTGCTTTGAGGGCCGGTATTATAAGATCAAAACATTTCAACACCCTTGCTTGCCCGGAATATTCCTGATTTTTACAGTCCGTCGGTTATCGGTGTATTTTAGTCTAAGTAATTTATTGTGCGCGATATAGGTTCTACTTATAGCTGACGGCACAAATATGAGCACAGGCATTTTTTAAATAATCGGCCGATTTGTTTTAAAATCAGCCCGATTTTATTTAATTTAGGTCGTTTTATTGTAGAACCTTAATCCAAACACAATGAAGAAATTTACCCTTATCGCGTGTACATTGCTGTGCACGGTCGTTATTTTTTCCTGTAGCGTAGCAGACTACACGCCTCCGGTTTTTAATACAGACGCTCCGGCGGAGATAGAGTTCAATGCGGACGGTACTGGCGGATATCCAGTTATCACCGTCGATGCAAACCAGGAGTGGAATTTCACCCTTATGCCCGCCGACGGTAACGGATGGCTCACTGCTTCCAGATCAGGTAACCGGATCAACCTTACCGCCGAGCCTAACAATAACGTTACGGCTCCGGCTCCCGTTACGCTCTTATTTACTCCCGCGGAAGCCGCTCCCGTTTTCGTGACCGTCAAACAGCTGGCTGCGGCCTCTGCTCTTACCGTCGATCCCTATGTTACCGAACTGATATTCAATGCCGACGGTACATCCGACCAGGCCACATCTTTTACGGTAAGCACCAATGAAAATACATGGAACGTTACGCTTTCTCCGTCCGGCAGCTGGCTTTCAGTTAATAAAAACGTTAACACTTTCACGCTTACCGCGGCGCCGAATGCACATCCCGACGCACAGGATGCTGTTACTGTAACTGTCAGCGCCGGAGGAGCGACGCCGGTAGTATTCACGGCGCTTCAGGCAGGCGCCGCTTCAGCGGATAAATACGCTGTAGGTGAGCTGTGGCCCAGTAGCGATGCTCCAGAAGGTGTAGTTTTCTGGCTCGATTCTTCAGACGGCGATTATGATCCCGTAATGAAAAAGGGTACGAAGGGAAAAATCATGAGCCTCGACGAGATCCAATTGACATGGGGGCCGCAGAGTTTGACAGGTGCGACCGATATGAATGACGGAGCCGTGAATATGACGCTTGTCGAAGATTTGGGTATTGCCGGATATCCTGCGTTCAAGTGGTGCGCCGATAAGGGAGGCAAATGGTACCTGCCTGCCCTAAATGAGCTTGAATTCATTCTTTGCTCTTTCAACGGCAAACCCGCCGTTACATGGGACATAAATTCGGAGGGGATGCCTTCATGGAGCCCGGATACCGCGGCGCAAAACGCATTCAACGCTACACTGGGCGATGCAGGCGGCGATCCTTTAAATAAAAACAATTATTACTGGACGTCTACGGAAAACGCGGGTAATACCGATTTCGCGATCTATGTAGAGTTTGCCGACGGCTGGACTACCGTAAGCCAAAAGACCGACAATATGTACGTCCGTGCCGTAGCTGTATTTGAATAGTCCGGGGCGGGGGTTTTTATCCGCCTGTATATAATTGAATGAGGATGCCTGTATTCATTTATAGGTATCTCTACAACCCTGGGCCTTAAAATAACCGCTATCTTAATTTATATATTTTAAACCCGTCCGGCAGCTGCAGGCTGCCGGACGGGTTTTTTGATACGGCTCCATCAGTGGTGATTTTTCTGATAACGCTTTGTAAGCATGCGGGGGGTGCTATTATGGAAAAATATTAAAAAATGTTATGAATTAATTCCTATTTCGCGGGAAAAGTTATAAATTTGATACCTAAACATAGAAAGTACTTAAACAATTAACCTAATTTAAATTCCGACAGTCCCCAGGCCTGTCAATAAAATGTTCTCCCAATGAAAGTATTTTACAAATTATTAGTTTGCACCTTAGTATTATTGGGGTGCGGAGCATTGGCATATCAGGCCCATGCTATACCGGTGAAAGCTGGTGCCATTACGGTTACACAACCCGATGGCTCTAAAATTACCATCCGTATGTACGGTGACGAGTGGGCCAGTTACATCACTACCGACGACGGCTACGGCATCGAACGCGGAGAAGATGGTTTTTTCTATTATGTCGAGAATAGCGGTAAGCTCTCTTCTGTAAAGGCGAGGCCCGCTTCGGCACGCACTGCTGCGGACAGGGCGGCTATGGCTAACGTAAAGCGCGGGGTTCCGTACGGCGAAATGAATGCCAAGCGCGCGTCGTTCATGGCCCAAAATCCGCAACTGGCCTACCGGGCTCCGGCAGAAGCCCCCAGGACCAGCGACCGTAACCTCGTTATTTTGGTTGAGTACAGTGATAAGGAATTCGTAGTATCAAGCCCCAACAGCTATTTCACCGAATTCCTCAATGGGGATAATTTTACCCAGAACGGGGCTACCGGCAGCGTAAAGAAATATTACAATGATAACTCCAACGGTGTGTATAACGCAACGTTCGATGTGCCGGGACCATACAAGGCTTCCAAAACACATTCTTATTACTCCAATTATAGCTATCTTAGTTCCAGGGTTCCGGAACTGGTCAGGGAAATACTGAATAAAATGGCCAATGAAGGTTTTGACTTCAGCCCGTATGCGGTAGGGAACAAGATAGACCAGATATGCCTCATCTACTGCGGCAACAACAGGGCCGAAGGCGGTACCGGAATCCATCCCCACCAATACTACGTGGGCGTTGGTGGCAGTGCCACTATAGGGGGATATACCTTTAACAAATATCTCGTTACTTCCGAACTAAGGGATAACGGCTCGACCGCCGCATACGCCGCCGGTATAGGTACGTTTACCCACGAATACGGACATATAATCGGCCTGCCCGATTATTACGATACAAATTACGCGACACAGAACCTGACGCCGTCCACTTACTTCGTTATGGATATGGGCGGCTATAATAACAACGGCCGTACCCCTTCCGCCCTCAGCGCTATCAACCGCTGGCTCCTGGGATGGATCGAGCCTGAACCTCTCGAAACGTCAGGAAACTATACCCTGCCATACATCGAGAGCTCGAACAAAGCTTATATAATCCGTATCAGCGGTACGAATGGCAGCGATGTCGGCGAATATTATCTCTTGGAAACCCGCAGCTCCACACTGGGCAAATGGGACAAAGGACTGACCAGTCCTCTGTATTCCAGCATAACGGGGGGGAGCGCTGCCCGAGACGGTATGTTCGTAATGCACATAGACCGCCGCAGCGGCACCCAGCTAAATAAATGGAGCAGTAACTCCGTGAATGATACTAACGGCCATCCCAACGCCCGTCCAGTATGTGCCGTAACCACTACATATAATAATAATTACGGTACCTGGACCAACCAGAACAGGTGGGTCT
>CAKUKW010000196.1 GCA_934663885.1 uncultured Tidjanibacter sp. | reverse complement strand
TCCCACAACGGGGTAAAATTTCTTACCCTCCAGGCGGGTAATTTGCTCATAGGCCATGCCCTCGTAGTATTCGTCGTTTTCCACCATTTTGAAATCGCGCTCCCGCAGATCGGCGATTGAGTGCTGCGGAAAATCGCAGTCGATTACGGCTACATTGTAACCTTTGACATAATGCAGGTATGAAGCGACCAAAACCGTAAGGGTGGTTTTACCTGCTCCGCCCTTCTGTGTTGAGAAAGCTACATACGTCGGTTCTTTTTTACTTGCTTGCTTTTCCATTGTTCTAATGTTTTTAATTGTTACTACTTTATTTAGCCGTACCACTGAATAGGTACTGTTTTTAACCAGTTGATAAATACCGGGACACACCTTTAATTATCCGTATCGGTTCTGATAAACGCCACTTATTCGGTACGTCAGAACGTCAGTACGACAGCACGACAGCACGACAATTCAATAGTATAAAATCGAATATCCGGCTCTTCATTTCTTTATTTATCCAATCATTTACCGACCTGCCGGGACGGGTATTTAATTCATTCCGGCCTGCAAATGAAAACCTATTTTCCGGTACTTGCACTATGTCTTTAAGGGGTGGCCGCTTGTGGCTTCGAGTGGCGCTAATCTTTGAGATACAGTGCATTGAATAAGCCGATAACTTTGCAGCATGAAATGTTACGGCTTTCGTTCGGGGCACATTTAAGCCTGGAGTATCCCTCTCTCCGGTTGCCCTCCGTCTGCAAATCTTACCCGCTAATGTTAAGGGTAATCTTTGCTCCTCCGTCGGGCAAAATCCATTTGCATTTTGGCAAATAGCAAGGTATGTTAAGTGCATCGCAAAACAAGTTTTGCAGCACCTAACCCTTGCCCCTGCCGGGGGGCGTCGCTGCCTCCGAAGTCGGCGCTCGATGATTGTCCCCGAACTACGTAACGTGGAGCAATAGTCAATTAATCGGTGTGGCCGTAGCCACCACTTAAAAAATCCGTAGTATGAATCAAAAGAATGTACCCCGCGCACGGGGTAAAGGGGGCAGACCCCCGAAAGACAATCCGGCGACGCACCGCCTGACGGTAAACCTGACAGACACCCAGCACGCCGACTTTCTTACCATGTACGAACAGTCCGGCGTCGCTTCGCTGTCCGGCTTTATTGCCGCCCGCATCTTCGGCGACGAGTTCCGGGTAATCCAAACCGACGCCTCGGCGGTCGATTTTGTAATGAAACTATCCGCTTTTTACGGACAAATTCGCTCCGTCGGAGTGAATTATAACCAGGTCGTTAAGCAACTGCATACGACTTTTGGGGAGAAAAAAGCGCTTTCGATGCTCTATAAATTGGAGCAACAGACGATAGAGATAGCGCAGATCGGGCGCGAAGTGCTGACACTTTGCCAGGAATTTAAGGGCAAATTCTTACCTGAACAGCCGTAAAAAATGGTAGCGGATATTCATAAAGGGAATAACCTTTACGGCGCACTGGCCTATAACCAGGACAAGATCGACCGTGGCAAAGGGCAAATACTGGAAACAGACCGGGTATTTGTTCCCTATGACGGACAGTTTCGCGTGTCGGATTGTGTGCAGGATTTCGAGCGGGCAATGCCATCGCAGATAACAACAGGCAAGCCCGTAATACATATTTCACTCAATCCACACCCGGACGATAAACTGACCGACGCACAGCTTGCGGACATTTCGCGGGAGTACCTCGGAAAAATGGGCTTCGGCGGACAGCCTTACATGATATTTAAGCATGAAGATATAGACCGCCAGCACGTTCACATTATTTCTACCCGTGTCCGGGGCGACGGCTCCATTATCAGCGACAGCAAGGATTACGAACGGAGCCGGAAGATTACCGACGCCCTGGAACAGAAATACGGCCTGCATCCCAAAGGCGAAAGCCAAAAAGAAGCATGGCAGCTTTCCCCGGTGGACGCTTCGGCGGGTAATCTTAAAAAGCAGGTGGCAAACGTCATTAAGCCGCTTTCCGATATGTACCGCTTCCAGTCCATTACCGAATACCGCGCCCTGCTCTCCTTATATAATATAAGTGTGGAGAAGGTCGAAGGGAGTAACCAGGGGAACAAGTACGAAGGGCTGGTTTACTCGGCGCTCGGAGCCGACGGGCAGCGTGTCGGCAAGCCCCTTAAATCTTCTCTGTTCGGCAAGAGTGAAGGGGTCGCCCGCCTGGAGGAAAAAATGAACAGTTCCGGGGAGGCGATAAAGTCCGGCAAGCTGGCCGAAGGAACAAAGGCCGCCGTTTCCGACGCCCTTAAAGCATCACGCACCGAAAGCCAGTTGCGGGACGCTTTACGAAAGAAAGGTATTGACGTTGTATTGCGCCGCAACGATACCGGGCGTATCTATGGGGCAACCTTTATCGACCACAACAGCCGCACGGTGGTAAACGGCTCCCGTCTGGGTAAAGAGCTTTCGGCGGGCGTCTTTAATCAGCGGTTTGCAGATAATTCGCTGCGCGAGGATCTGCAAAAGCCCGCACAGAATATCCCCAGCGTACCCGCTTCCGAAGGGAAAAGCAAGCAGCCCCAGACCAGCATTACCGATGTCGGTAAAGCGGCTGGCAGTCTGCTTTCAGTTCTTACGCCCGAAACCGAAGGGCAAAATAACCAACCTGCACCCCGTCGCCGCAAGAAGAAAAAGCGCAAGTACGGGCGGCAGATGTAGGACACACAGTGTCTTTTATTACTCTTTTAACTGTAAAAAATCAACATTAAAAAATTAAGATTATGCAAAATGAAGATGATCTGCGCGGATTGGCTAAAGTCATGGACTTTATGCGTGCGCTATCCATATTGTTCGTAGTGATAAACATATATTGGTTTTGCTATGGGGCAATACATGACCTGGGCTTTAATATCGGCGTGGTCGATAAAATCCTGACGAATTTTAACCGTACCGCCGGACTGTTTACCTCTATCCTGTGGACAAAACTTTTTGCGGTGGTTTTTCTCGCGCTTTCCTGTCTGGGTACGCGAGGTGTCAAAAATGAAAAAATTACCTGGGCGAAAATCATTGCCAGCCTTTCGGCAGGTTTTATCCTGTTTTTCTTTAATTGGTGGCTGCGTGCTCTGCCATTTCCGACGGAAGCAAACGCAGGGCTTTACGTCTTTACCATGACCGCAGGTTATATACTCCTTCTTATGGGCGGCGTATGGCTTTCCCGGTTACTGAAAAATAATATGTTCGACGATGTTTTCAATACCGAAAACGAATCTTTCCAGCAGGAAACACGGCTACTGGCAAACGACTATTCCGTAAACCTGCCCACCCGGTTTTACTATAAAAAGAAATGGAACGAGGGCTGGGTAAACGTGGTAAACCCGTTCAGGGCGTCGATTGTATTAGGTACTCCCGGCTCCGGAAAGTCCTATGCCATTGTGAACGGCTATATAAAACAGCAAATCGAGAAGGGTTTTAGTATGTATATCTATGACTTCAAATTTCCCGACCTCTCGACTATTGCATATAACCACCTGCTGAATAACCGCGAAGGCTACGAAATTACGCCGACGTTTTACGTCATAAACTTTGACGACCCTTCCCGGTCGCACCGCTGTAATCCTATTAATCCCTCTTTCATGGAAGATATAAGCGACGCCTACGAATCCAGCTATACGATAATGCTTAACTTAAATCGCACCTGGGTAAGCAAGCAAGGCGATTTTTTTGTGGAAAGTCCGATTATCCTTTTCGCCGCGATTATATGGTACTTGCGGATATACAAGGGCGGGCAGTATTGCACCTTCCCGCACGCAATAGAATTTTTGAACAAGCCCTACGAGAAAATTTTTCCTATCCTGACAAGCTACCCGGAATTGGAAAATTACCTTTCTCCTTTCATGGATGCCTGGCTGGGCGGCGCGGCGGATCAGT
>CAKUKW010000195.1 GCA_934663885.1 uncultured Tidjanibacter sp. | reverse complement strand
AGTTTCGATAGTGGAAAACCCATGGTAAAAGTCTCAGAATATTTTAATATAATAAACAAAGAAGACGAAAAACAAAGGTTCTATGGAATATATAAGGATGATATTCTTGACCTGAAGGCTAGATACGAAAAGTTATTGATGCTTTCTAAGAAAATCGATCCAGAAGAATGAAAAAATAATAAAAATGATTTCAATAGATAACCTGACCGTCAGTTTCGGCGGCTGGGACCTTTTCAAAGACATATCGCTCATAATAAACCCGCGCGACCGCATAGGGCTCGTGGGCAAGAACGGCGCGGGTAAGACCACGCTGATGAAGGTCGTTATGGGAATGCAGCCCCCCACGTCCGGGGTAGTTACGAAGAGCAACGGCTGGAGCCTCGGCTACCTCCCGCAGCAGATGAAAGTAGCGGATACAACGACCCTTTACGAAGAAACCGCCACCGCTTTCACGGAGGTCATAGAGCTCGAAAAAGATATAGCGCGCCTTACCAACGAAATAGCGGTGCGCACCGATTACGAGAGCGACTCGTACGGGGAACTCATACATGGACTAAATATCTCCACCGACCGTTACCATATCCTCGGGGGCGAGAGCCGCGATGCCGATATCGAGAAAACCCTCCTGGGGCTCGGGTTCCGTCGCGAAGATTTCGGGCGGCCCACGCGTGAGTTCAGCGGCGGCTGGCGTATGCGTATCGAGTTGGCGAAGCTGCTTCTCCGGCGTCCGTCGGTCATACTGCTCGACGAGCCGACCAACCACCTCGACATCGAAAGTATCCAGTGGCTGGAAGATTACCTGCGGGATTACACCGGCGCCGTGGTGCTTATCTCCCACGACCGCGCTTTCCTCGACAACGTAACCAACCGCACGGTTGAACTTATGCTGGGCAAACTGTACGATTACAAGGTGCCCTACAGCCAGTACGTGGAGTTGCGCCGCGAGAGGCGCGAACAGCAGATGGCGGCTTACCAGAACCAGCAGAAGATGATCGAGAAGACCGAGGAATTCATCGAGAAGTTCCGCTACAAACCTACCAAAAGCAACCAGGTACAGTCGCGGGTGAAGCAACTCGAAAAACTCGACCGTATAGAGGTCGACGAGGAGGATCTCTCGAGGCTGAATATAAAATTCCCGCCAGCTCCCCGTTCGGGGCAGATAGTGGCGGAGGTTAAAGAGGTAGGTAAGAGTTTCGGCGACCACCACGTATTCGGCGGGGCTGATTTCATTATAGAAAAAGGCGACCGTATAGCCCTTGTAGGGCGTAACGGCGAGGGTAAGACTACTTTCGCGCGGATGCTCGTCGGCGAGATCGAGCCCACCGAAGGCCTCCTTAAATTGGGGGTGAATACTTCCATAGGTTACTATGCGCAGAACCAGGACGACCTTATGGACGGCAATTTCACGGTCTACGACACTCTGGACAAAGTTGCCGTAGGGGATATACGCACCCGCCTGCGCGATATCCTGGGCGCTTTCCTGTTTCGTGGCGAGGATGTGGACAAGAAGGTGAAAGTCCTCTCCGGAGGCGAACGCTCGCGCCTGGCGATGGCCCGCATGATGCTCTCGCCCCACAATCTGCTTGTGCTCGATGAGCCTACCAACCACATGGACATGCGTTCGAAGGATATACTCAAGGAGGCGCTCCGAAAGTACGACGGTACGCTGGTGCTCATATCGCACGACCGCGAATTCCTGGACGGTATAGTGGACAAGGTCTACGAATTCCGGGACGGAGGGGTGAAGGAATACCTGGGCGACATCTGGTATTTCCTCGAAAAGCGCAAACTGGAGAACCTCCGTGAAGTGGAGATAAAAAAGAGCTCGGAAGAGTCGCCCAGATCCAAAGCAGGAAGCAAGGAGGACTACCGGCAGAAGAAAGAAACGGAGAAGCAGATACGTAAAACGGAAAGCGCCATCGCCGCCGTAGAAAAAAAGATAGAAGAGCTTGAAGCGGCGGTAAAGGAGTGGGATGCGAAACTCGCCGAGCCTGAAAAGCACGGCATCGACCTTTCGGGCTCCTCGGTCTTCGAAAAGTATAATAAACTTAAAACTGAGCTTTCCACGCAGACCCACGAGTGGGAGAAACTGCATTACGAGCTGGATTTGTTACAGGAGCAGTTGCAATAAAACGGGAGCCTTATATTTATTGGGAAGGCAAAGCAAATCAAAAAGATGAAAAATTACGATAACTTCTTTCTGCCGGCTGATGACATGGAGGCGAGCAAGGATTTTTACGGTAGGATTTTAGGCCTTCCGCTGAAATTTGAATTCACCCCGAAGGGAATGGCCGCGTTCGGGGTCGGCGACACGGAGCCGGCAATAATTCTTAAAGACGTAAGCAAGAACCCAGGCGTCAAACCTACTATATGGTTGGAAGTGGAAAATGTTAAGAGCTCTTATAAAGAGCTGGAAGCCAGAGGTGTAAAATTTCTTTCAGAGCCTTTTAAGATAGGTACCGGCTGGGTGGCGGAATTCGAAGATCCGGCAGGCAACAGGTTGGGTATAACAGATTATAACGTTTAAAAATGGAAAATATAATTTTCGGAATAAGGCCGGTGGCCGAGGCCGTACAGTCTGGCAGGCAGATAGAGAAGATATACATTAAAAAGGGCGCCGAGGGGCAGTTAATGACCGACCTGAAGGATCTTCTTTACAGGCACAGGCTTCATTGGCAGGAGGTTCCCGTCGAAAAGCTCAACAGGCTCACGAAAGGCAACCACCAGGGCGTAGTGGCGCAGATGGCGGCGATAGGGTATGTCGAGCTTCAGGATATCCTCGACCGTGTACCCGACGACGAAACGCCGCTGATAGTCGTTTTCGACGGGGTGACCGACGTGCGTAACTTCGGCGGCATCGCACGCAGCGCAGAGTGTGCGGGGGCTCACGGGCTCATTGTGCCGCTCAAGAATGCCGCGCCTGTAAACGCCGACGCTATCAAAGCTTCGGCCGGGGCGTTGAACAAGATCCCCGTACACAGGGCGGGAAGCATCCGTAACACCCTGAAAGCCCTCTCCGCGGCGGGAATGCAGATAGTGGCCGCCACTGAAAAGTCGCAGACTGTCCTGTTCGACTCCGACCTGACTAAACCAACCGTGGTAGTGATGGGCAGCGAAGACAAGGGCATTTCAAAAGAAGTGCTGAAACTGTGCGACGTACAACTGGCTATTCCAATCGTCGGTGCCATAGAATCCCTCAACGTTTCGGCCGCCGCCGCAGTCGTACTGTTCGAAGCAGTCCGCCAGAGGATACACTAAGAGCAGGATTAGCATAATTATCTGCCGGATAAGGGTAAGGACGGATCCTCACCCAAGGAAAAAACGGGGTAAAGCATATATGGGGACAGCCCCTCCCGGGCATTTTATAATTATACAGGGATGGATTCTTTCTTACATAAAACAGCGGTCTCCATACGGGACATCGTATACACGGAAGTTTCGTTCCTGGGCGATCTCGACGAAAGCGTGCTTTCGGAAAGGCGGAACTCCCAAGGCAGGAATATAAAGGAACTCCTTGGTCACCTGATAGATTCGGCATCCAATAATCATCAAAGGATGGTTAGGCTACAGTATAACGAAGAGCTCATATTTCCCGATTATACCAGTCATAATGACGTTTGGATCGCAACACAGCATTACTCGGACGCTCCATGGAAGGAACTCGTGGAACTCTGGAAATATTATAACCTGCACATTGCGCGGATTATCGGCTCCGCAGATCCGGAGAAAGCGGAGAATTATTGGCTCGATTCACAGGGAGAGAAGGTCACGCTGGGATATATGGCCGATATCTACCTTTACCACCTGAAACTGCATGTCGACCAAATACACGAGCTCGCAGAGAAAAAATAAAAGGAAACCGCTATGAAACTAAACTATAATGAAAAAGAACTGCATCAACTTCTACAGGACTT
>CAKUKW010000194.1 GCA_934663885.1 uncultured Tidjanibacter sp. | reverse complement strand
AGTAGCTGCGCTGGCTTCAATCGTTATGGAAGAAAGCAGTAAGGAGGATGAGTTTCCTGCGATTGCCGGCGTTTATATCAATAGGATAAAGAAAAATATACCCCTGCAGGCCGATCCTACGATAATTTTCGCGGTCGGTGATCCCAATCTGCGCCGCGTCAGGCACAGGCACCTGGAGATAGACTCCCCCTACAACACATATAAGAATGCGGGTGTCCCTCCCGGGCCTATACGAATGCCATCGATAGCGGCTATAGATTCGGTTCTCGACTACCAGCAGCATGAATATCTGTTCTTTTGCGCTAAGCCCGATTTCTCCGGTTACCACGCTTTCGCCAAAACATTACCGGAGCACAATAAGAATGCACGGGCTTACATTAACGCCCTGGAAGAAGCGGGGATAAGATAGAGACTGGATACGTTCGTTAGACTTTGGACGATACCGAAAAAAATGAGGCAGGAAAATCCTGCCTCATTTTTTCAGACACTTATGTCAGTTATTGTGCCCTCATCTGATTATACAGATCCTGGTATTTCTTATTTTTTTCCGCCATACCGGGTTCATCGCGGAGGATGAAAGTTACGCTCTTTAGTAACTCTACTGTCGCAAAATCCTTCGGATCGAGTTCATGAGCTTTTTCAAGTGGTACGATACCTTTCCTGTAGAGAACGAAAGCAGTCTTGTCGAGCGCTGCGTCGAGCTCGTCCTGAGTAGCTATGCTGGGATCCGAGTTGATCTTCTTTGCTACTGCGTCGGCTTCGCGCAAATATTGCAGTCCGACACTGAAATGAGCGGCTGCATTATCCGGTGCAAGTTCGGCCACTTTCTCAAAAGCTTCGGCGGACTTGAGCAGTTCTCCGAGTTTATCGTACAGACGACCGAGTCCGTTCCATAAAGCGGGATTGTCAGGCTCATTCATGATCGCTTTTTCGACTACGGGAACGATATTCTGCGGATCTTCACCCAGCGACAGGTATACATCGGTCATCGCTTCGATAATGTTGGCGTTGTCGGGATATTTAGTCATGCCGTATTCAACGATCTCCTTTGCCTGCATCAGGATTTCCCTTTCACTATTGGGCGCAAGTCCTTTATAAGCATGATAAATAAGGAAATAAACTTCACCTTCATTTTCATAGCCGGCTTTTTGCGCCATGGTAAGGAATTCTACTGATTTATTGTAATTTCCTCCGAAATAATAAGCTACGCCCGTATCGTAAAGCAGTGCGGGAATATTATCGACGGTGGCAGCGTCGCTGAATCCGGGGTATTGGCAGACTTCGTAAGCTTTAGAGAAGAGATCTCCAGCTTTCGAATAGTTGCCCAGTTCGAATTCCACATTGGCATATTTATACAATACATCGTAATTGTTTTTCAGTCCCTCGATAACTTTGTCCGTTACCGCTTTTTTTCCACCACCCAGTTCGTATGCCTTGTTGTATGCCTCGATTGATTTATCGATGGCATTTTCATCTACAAAATAGGTAATTTCCCACGCTTTTAATACTCCGTTCGCAGAATAGCCGTATAAATATGGAGTATAACCGAGCTTGGTGTAAGGTTTGTCGTTGACTATGACTTCGTCGCTGGAGCTTGGGTTTCCTAACGTTACGTTGGCAGCCAGCACAGGCATATCCTGAAAAATAATACCTGTGATTACCGTTTCTGCGTCATAGAACAGTTTCCCCCTGTTCAGCCATGTATTGGGATTTGAAGCCTTTTTGTCGTTCGCTATTTCAGCGTCCGATTTTTCAATTTTTTTAAGGAAAGAATCCTTGTCCGCTTTGATCTTCCCCTGACCAAAGGAGAACGGCGCCGATAAAATCAATGCAGCCGCCAACAGAATAATCTTTTTCATAGTTATAAGTTTTTTGGTTATATTTCTTTGTATATTGTATAACAGCCAATTTATATTACAAACCTAATAATATTTTTCGGAATCACATTTATTATTGCTTATACAAAATAATCAGACACTACATATTTTTGTACAGGCGGGGTTAATCCTTTTCTGGTATTTCTCCATTCTGTTCCGGATTGGCCGAATCCTGTCCATTCACCTGCTCTTCATCGTTTTCATCGCTTTTGGGCACTGCCATTACCGAGGCTATGGAGTCGCCCTGCCTCAGATTTATGAGCTTAACCCCCTGGGTAGCCCTGCCCATTACCCTGATATCGGCCACAGCCATACGGATAGTAGTCCCGTTCCGGGTTATGATCATCAGGTCGTATTCGTCCGAAACGCTCTGTATTGAGATTAGTTTGCCGGTTTTCTCAGTTACCTGCATCGTTTTAACTCCTTTGCCTCCGCGGTTGGTTATTCGGTAAGCTTCCAGGTCGGTGCGTTTTCCATAACCGTTCTCACTCAAAACAAGAATGTCGTTACTGCTTTCCGGCTCCATGCATACCATTCCGATAACCCTGTCGTCGCCTTCCACGGTGATGCCCCTTACCCCGGCGGCTGTGCGGCCTATAGCCCTTGCCGCGGATTCATTGAAACGTATCGCTTTGCCTTCACGGGCACCAATAAGTATTTCGGCCTTACCGCTTGTGAGCTTTGCATCGATAAGCTCATCGCCGTCTTTGATGGTTATGGCGTTGACGCCGTTCTGGCGCGGACGGGAGTAAGCTTCGAGTTTCGTTTTCTTGATGACGCCCTCGCGCGTACACATGATGATATAGTTATTATCGACATACTCCTTGTCGTCGAGCCTGCGTACGTTTATGTATGCGCGTACCTTGTCGTCCGGTTCGATCTGGATAACATTCTGGATCGCCCTTCCTTTCGAAGCCCTGGCGCCTTCCGGTATATTATAAACCTTAAGCCAGTAGCAGCGGCCCTTTTCGGTAAAGAAGAGCATCGTGTTATGCATGGTCGTTACATAGATGTGCTCTATGAAGTCTTCATCGCGGGTGGCGCTTCCCTTAACGCCTATGCCGCCCCTGTGCTGCAGTTTGTATTCCGCGAGGGGTGTACGTTTGATGTATCCCATGTGAGAAATGGTTATTACCATTTCGTCATCGGCATAAAAATCTTCCGGATTGAATTCTTCGGCGCTCATTACTATTTCAGTGCGCCTGTCGTCGCCGTATTTTTCCTTGATTTCCAGTGTTTCATCCTTGACTATGCCGAGCTGCATTTCTACGCTGCCCAGGACGCTGTTGAAGTATTCGATCTTTTTTGTCAACTCGTCGAACTCCGCCTGCAGCTTATCCCTTTCCAGCCCGGTTAGTGCGCGTAGTCTCATATCGATAATCGCAGTCGCCTGTATTTCACTGAGGCCGAATTTTTCCATCAAGGACGTCTTCGCGACGTCCGGTGTCCGTGACGCCCTTATGATAGCGATAATCTCGTCTATATGATCCAACGCAATCAGCAGGCCTTTAAGTATGTGCGCCCTTTTTTCGGCCTGCTCCAGATCGTACCTGGTGCGGCGAACGACGACCTCATGCCTATGCTCCACAAAATTGGATATCAAGTCCTTGAGATTGAGGATCATCGGACGTCCCTTTACCAGCGCCACGTTATTTACGGCGAAGGAGGTCTGGAGTTGTGAATTTTTATATAAGGTGTTCAGCACTACGCTGGCCACGGCGTCGGTCTTGAGTATTATGATTATACGCGTGCCCCTTCTGTCGCTCTCATCATTTATATAGGAGATGCCTTCGATCTTCTTGTCGTTAATCATGTCGGCTATCTTCTTGATCATATCGGCTTTGTTGACCTGATAGGGCACTTCAGTTACAACGATGCATTCACGGCCGCTGTGAGTGTGCTCTATTTCAGTTCTCGCACGCATAATGACGCGCCCACGGCCTGTTTCCAACGCCTCCTTGACACCTTCGTACCCATATATTATACCTCCCGTCGGGAAGTCGGGCCCTTTAACGAAGTGCATCAGCTCTGATATTTCTATCTCAGGATTGTCAATATAAG
>CAKUKW010000193.1 GCA_934663885.1 uncultured Tidjanibacter sp. | reverse complement strand
CTTCGAGCCCTAACTCCAGCTCCATTTCTTCGGTTATATATTCCAGGCTTACGGGCTCGCCTTCGGCCGTTTTAAGGGGGTTGCTCCAGGAAGGGGCAGCCATGTAATCGATCATACGCCCGAGGATGTCACCGTTATAGTTGTATTTGCTGTAGAAAATTCCGTCATATCCGCCGTTATGGCAGATCAGGACTCCGAACTGTCCGCATTCCGAATTCGGGGTAAAGGTATATTTGCCCTTATAAATGTCGCAGTAGTCTGTGGTCATCGATACTTCCGGCACTCTCCCGGCGGCCTTGGTAGCCACGGCTGTTTCTATGGTTTTCGAAACACGGCCTGTCCGGTCGTAGGCCCGCATGTAGAAGACGTAGTCCTTTCCGGCTTCCAGGCCGAAGAAGGGGATGACGAATTTTGAATTCTGCTCCTGGGTTATTATCCCGGCCAGGGAGCCGTTTTCGAATGCGTCCTTACCCGAAGGCGTCCCTAAAGCGTATTCGAATTTATAATAGTTATCAGCAGGATCTACTGTTATCGCCACCGATGAACTCGTAGTATACTGTAATTCGGGAACGAGCGGATTAGTCTGCAGAATATCCTCTTCTGTCGTGAATATGATCTGCGCCACGGGGCCTGCAACGCCTTCCTCATCGAAAGAACGGGCGAACACAGTGTACGATGATGCGTGTGTCAGGCCGTCCACGACAATATCTTTTTGGCCGCTTTCTGATATGCTTACGATTGAAGCCAGGCTTCCGTCTTCAAAAGCGACACGGTCGGCGGGCTGCCCGACGGTATAGTCGAAACCGGCTCCTTTTCCGCTCTGGATAAACCGGAGCGTAACGCCGGAATCGGTCGCCTGTCCCACCTGCTCGATTGAAACGGTAGGTAGCGACGGGTTCTCGTAAACGATTTTTTCCACCTGTTCGGTACATCCTGCCATCGCAAGAGCCGCCAGGCCTAATAAAAGAATATAAACCTTTTTCATTTGAAAGTTATTTAAGATTAGTTTTGGGTATATCTTTCCGGTTGGGCCGTTTTCCTCTGAGGGCCCATACAAAATTAAACCTAACAGGCGTAAAGGCCTAAGGTTTTGATTTCCGTATAAAGCAATTTGTCAAATCTGAAAAAGAAAAGCTGAGGTAATGTGATTATAACACCCGGGTCGGTTATTTATCCCGCCGGATAGGGGAAGAATTGTCATATCCGAAAGACAGGTCAGGCTGATTTCCTGTTCTCCCTGAATTGTGACGGAGGCATACCGGTGGCCGCCTGAAAGAATTTATAGAATGTGGAAAGCGAGCTGAAGCCAAGCTCGGAGGCCAGGGCCTTTATCGGTGTATCGTCCTCCGGGTCCGACAGTACGCGAACGGCTTCGTCTATGCGGAAAGAATTGACGTAGTAAATGAAGGAAAGACCTGTGAAACTCTTTATCGTTTCAGTGAGGTATGTCCGGTTAGTCGAGAGCATTTTAGCCACTTTATCACGGCCCAGATCGTGTGTCTTATATAGCTCTTCGGATCGCATCAGTTCCTGTAGCCTTGAGAAAAGTTCCTCCATTTTGTCGTTGGAGGCGCTTTTGCTTTGGTACTTGGCGTTTTCGCCGGTTTCCCCCGAGTATTTTTCCAACTGCTGCCTGTACCACCTCTCCTTATCCAGCGCTTCCTGGTGCTGCTTGAGTATCTGACGGTAGTTCCTGTCCTTGCGGTAGTTCAGTATATAGCCGCTTATCGCTATTATAAGTACCAGGGCCAGCAACAGCAAGGTGACGTGCAGCCTTTTGCGCCAGCTTATCATGTCGAGCTCGTGCTGCCTCACTTCGCCGGCGTGCCTCTCCTTTTCATACCGGACTTTCAGCTCACCGATAGAGCGCTCCTTATCCGCATTGAATATGCTGTCTGCCTCCTCATGGTACAACTTGTAGTATTCGAGCGCGGCAGCCGGATTGCCCAGGGACTCGTACGCGGCCGAGATGTTGCGGTAAAGCAGGTAGCGCTGGACGGGTATATTCGCATTCGCCAATATATCTATTCCCTGTTCCATTATATCCACGGCTTCCTCATAGCGTTGGTTATCCATGAGATAAGTGCCGTAGCTGAGGTGCGCGTCGACACCTGAATAATAGCCGTCCACACTGTCGTCGGCCAACGCTTTCCGGTAAAATACGAGCGCATCTTCCTCGCGGCCCACTTTGCGCAATACGTCGGCGTAGAGCGAAAATACACCGCGCTTGTCTCCGTAGATCTCGGCCAGCGGAACGGCTTCTTCGATATATTTCAGAACCTGCCCGTAATTTTCAAGGATATAATACATATAGGCGGACGTGACAGCTCCCGAGAATACCATGCGCAGATCGTCGTATTTTTTGCCGAGCTCGTAAACATCCAGCGCGTACCCGAGCCCCGAGGGGTCGTTCCTGAGATAATATGCCAGGGCAAGGTTGCCTTTAGGTGCGAAAAGACGGCGCGGATCGTCGCATAATTCAGCATACTTAACAGCGTCTATAAGATAGGATATACCTTGGTAGTAGTCCATTTCCGTGAATACCGAGTAGATGCCGAAGCAATTGTATATCATCGAAAGCGACCAGTTGTCCCGGAGCTTTTCAGCCAGTGCCAGGGCATCGTTGAGGCAGACCTGCATGGAATCGAATTGCCCCAGGCACAGATAACTTTGCCCTACACATACGAGTCCGGAAAGATAGGCTTCTCCGTCATTTACGGCCGTCCCAAGGTCGCGGAGTTTTGTTCCGAGCCTGAGTGTCGTTTCGTATTCATGGCGGGCGAAGCACTCGTTGATAACGCCCCTCCATTCTTCGAGACTCCCGTATTCGTTGTGAACATAGTTCCGCCCAATTTCGTCAATAGGGGATGATTCGCTCCCGGCGCATGCGTGAAACAGGGAAGATATGGCAGCCAGGATTATGGCTAATCTGGAAATATATGGTTTCATGTAAGTTCGGCTTGCGGTCGGTTCCGGCTCCAGGTATCATGAAAGCCCTTTCCGGAAGTATAAAAATAGCTCTATTTTTTTGTAATTCCAAACCTGTTTGTATTATTAGCCGGCATCAGTCAGGGTTGGAGAATGACTTTTAAAGCCCGTATCCGGTCTAAATTTCCTAAGAATGTTGCCCTATGTATCGGGAAACTCTTCTGCCGGAACGTGGGTATTAATGTGTAACAGGGGGCAAATAAAGAGAAGGCCGTACAGTAAATGTCCGGCCCCTGAGGGTGTAACGCTGACCGGATTTTACCGGTATATGAGTATTTCCAGAAGTGTGTATTTTAATTTGCCTGATCCACGCCAA
This sequence comes from uncultured Tidjanibacter sp., assembly GCA_934663885.1. Lineage (GTDB taxonomy): Bacteria > Bacteroidota > Bacteroidia > Bacteroidales > Rikenellaceae > Tidjanibacter. The sequence goes on along the minus strand of CAKUKW010000193.1, from coordinate 653 downwards.
TGAAACGGAAAGGTTTCGTCGTTTTGAACTGGGAGGCGACATTGCCCGCATAGGTTTTCCCGCATACGAGGTCGAGTTTCTTTACGGGCGCGTTTTCCGAAAAATCGACGGTTTTCAGATCGACCCAAAAAACGTTTGGGTAAAGCGCCGACTCGAAATAATAAACTTTATTCTTCTGGTCCGATACGGTGCGCCACCTGGTCGACGAAATGTTAGGCTCGCCGGGTGTGGAAATGCCCAGTGGTACGGATGTATTGCGCATAACGCTGAAAACGCCTGCAAGCGCATTCCTCGTGTGATCCGTTTTAGGTAAGACGCCCGTATAGAAAGATGCCCTAACGAACCTGTCCGCGGCCCTGTTTGTGCCCGGCAGGAATGTCAGCCCACCTATGGCTTTCCAATAATCGTTGAGGGCCAGCTGCTTGTCGAAAACCGGGGAGTTTGTCATTACCACGTAGGATTTGTCGTGGTGTATCTTCAACTCGCCGTCTATATATTCGAATATGGCACTGTCGCCCTCCGAGTCGGAAATTGAGAGGTGGAGTGTTGCCATACGCGTTCCGTCTGGCATCATGTCGGAGACAACTTCGAAAGTGCCTCTTTCCATGAAAGCGACTGCTTCGCCGACGGTGGCGAAATTATCCAGCATATAC
>CAKUKW010000192.1 GCA_934663885.1 uncultured Tidjanibacter sp. | reverse complement strand
GTACCCCACATGATATGCGGCGGGATGTCGCGCTACGATATTGAGGATGCGCTGATCGACCTCGACTTCCTCGGGATAGAGAATGTCCTCGCCCTCAGGGGAGACGGCATATCGGACGAGAAGCGTTTTACACCGCACCCGCATGGCCATACCTATGCGGAGCAGCTGGTGGCCCAGATAGCTGCAATGAATGCAGGCGAATTTATCGACAGGGAGGTTGAAAAATCCCACCGGACAGGGTTCTGTATCGGTGTGGGAGGATATCCCGAAAAACACTCCGAGTCCCCGAATCCGGACACGGATATAGAAAACCTGAAGAAAAAGGTAGATGCGGGGGCCGATTATATAATCACGCAGATGAGCTACGACAACGCAAAAATATTCGGTTTCATAGAACGTTGCCGCGAGGCGGGCATAACCGTTCCCATAATACCGGGAATCAAGCCGCTGGCTACCTTCAGGCAACTGAGTATACTGCCCGGCACATTTCATGTCGACCTGCCGCAGGAGCTCGTAAAGGAAGCATCCAAATGCAGCGACAATGCAGGAATAAAGGAAGTGGGAATAGAATGGGCCGTGCAGCAGGCCCGCGGGTTGAAAGCGGCAGGGCTCCCCGTCATACATTTCTACACTATGGGACGTAGTGACAATATAGAAAAAATAGTAAAGCAGGTTTTCTGACGGAATCCCGCAACATATATTCATATCATTACCGGAAATATATAAAACTTTCTCGTATGGAAAGTAAGGACAAACAAACGATAATCAACGAAGCGCTGGGCGAATTCCTCCATGTGATGATGTGGCGCAGACACCTGCACGCCCATCCCGAGCTTTCGTTCCAGGAGGAGCACACCTCCAAATTCATCGCCGAGACCCTCAGGCACGATGATATAGAATATACCCGGATAGCGGGCACCGGCATACTGGCGAAGATAGAAGGTACGGGCCGGGCTATGGCAGGTGATAAAGACGCCGTGGTGCTCAGGGCCGATATCGACGCGCTTCCGATAAACGAAACCGCTGAAGTGGATTATGCCTCCTGCGTCCCTGGGGTGATGCATGCGTGCGGCCACGATTTCCATACGGCTATTTTGCTGGGCGCCCTGCGCATACTTCAGCACCACCGTGACCTTTTCGGGGGAACTGTCTTCGGGCTGTTCCAGCCGGGTGAAGAGAAAAATCCGGGCGGCGCTTCGCTGGTACTCGAAGAAGATCCCTTCAGGGGTTATGATATAAAAGCCTTCATAGGCGAACATGTAGAGCCGATGATGCAGACGGGCATGTTCGGTTTCCGAAAGGGGAAATACATGGCTTCGAGCGATGAACTGCGCTTTACGGTACACGGCACCGGCGGACATGCTGCCATGCGCGATAAAATAAAAGATCCCGTACTTGCCGCGGCGAAGTTTATCGAGGCTATCCACGCTATTCCGGCGGAGCATTCCGAAAAAGAATTTCCGACTATAGTTTCCATTGGGAAAGTTATCGCCGAAGGTGCCACCAACATAGTCCCCGAAGAAGTATACATGGAAGGTACCATGCGCACTTTCGACGAACAGTGGCGTGCCGGGTTGAAAGAAATAATACGCTGCAAAGCGGCCGGAATAGGCTCAGAGGCGGGAGTGGATATAAAAGTCGATATCAGCGAAGGTTATCCTCCCGTATACAACGATAAGGAGCTTACCGCTACGGTCGTGGAAGCCACTAAAACCCTTTTCGGCGAAGAGGCTATAGTCAAACTCGGGCTACGCCCCTCTTCGGAGGATTTCGGGTTCTATTCTCAGAAATACCCTTCCGTTTATTACAGGCTGGGGGTCGGCGGTGCGGGCGAATATTTCGACAAAGGCAAAGCGGGCCGCATACATACCGCAGGATTCCGCCCTGACGAAAAGGCATTGGGATACGGTGTAGTACAGTTTATAAATATCGTTTTCACCCTCCTGGGAGGAGAGTAGGCAACCGATGATCTCGAAATCCGACATAAAGCTCATAAGATCACTGGCCGACAGGCAGGCCCGTATGGAAAGCGGGATCTTCGCAGTGGAAGGCTCGAAAATGGTAGCCGAAGCACTTGCTTCGAATTACACTGTTGTGCGGATTTTTGTTACCAGGGGTACGGAGAATATTATTAACACGGCCGGAATCCATCCTACCCACGTCGAAGAAATATCGGCCTCCGAAATGGAAAGGATAAGCCACTTCAAAACTCCTCCGGGCATACTGGCACTGGTAAAAATTCCCGAAAGGACTTTTGTGTACCCATCGCCTGAAAAACTGATAATGGCGCTGGACGGGGTTCAGGATCCCGGCAACCTTGGCACAATAATACGGATAGCCGACTGGTTCGGTATCGCGGACATGGTGTGCTCACCCGGATCTGCCGACTGTAACAATCCCAAGGCGGTACAGGCGACTATGGGCGCCCTTTTCAGGGTAAACGTACATTACCTTCCCCTTCCCGGTATATTGTCCGTGGCGACGGAAAAGAAAGCACCTGTTTATGGTACAGTACTGGATGGTGAAAATATATATGAATCACAACTTTGCGGATCGGGCATCATCGTCATGGGGAGCGAATCGCACGGCATATCCACCGAAGTGGACTCGTTGTTGTCGCACAGGTTACTGATACCGCCCTACCCTGCCGGCAGACACGGCTCCGAATCCCTAAACGTAGCGACTGCTGCGGCAATAGTATGTTCCGAATTCCGCCGCAGGCAGCGACAGCGGACGAACATACAGTAGGACTTGCCTCCCAAAACCCCGTTTCAACCGAGAATAATTTAACCTTGAATCTGCTTAATCGTATTTTACGTTTCCGAACGTGTGTGAATACGAGCTTCATTAAGCCGCATACTTATTCTGCCGGATATATACATAACAGCCGCGCCTTCCATAGTGGTGAAGGGTGCGGCTGTTTTTACCAAATTACTACCGGCAGGCCGTACATGCAAAGGGCGCTTAATCAGCCGGTAAGGATGTAAGTGATATCAGAAGAATAATCAGAGTTTCAGGTATCCCTTCAGCGTTTCCACGTAGTCCGCGAAAGCTTCGTTACCCTTTTGCGTTATACTGCATACCGTCCTCGGCATCTTGCCCCTGAACGTCTTTTCAATCTTTATATAGCCCGCTGAAGCCAGTTTGTCCAATTGTACGCTCAGGTTGCCCGAAGTGGCGCCCGTCTGCTCCTTGATAAAGGTAAAATCGGCGCTCTCGACACCTACCAGTATCGACATTACGGCCAGGCGCAGTTCGGAGTGCAGCAGCGGGTCCAGTTCCTTAAACATAGCTAAGCCCTTTCAGATTCTTTTTTACAGTATCTGTTAAGTATATGGCCTGGAATAACCTGTGCCACGAGGAATATACCGGCAAATATAAAGAACTGCTCCATACCGCTGAAAACAAGTATCAGGAACGACAGGATTATGCCGGCAAATCCGCCTACGGTAACCGGAGTGAATTTAATCATAAATCCCGTTATGGCCGTAGTTACTCCTATAAGGAGGGATATCACGAAAAGTATGCTGAAATAGGGGCCTCCGCCCAAAACATACGCTCCGAACGTAAAAAGTACGCACGCCATGCAGGAGAATGTGAAAACCGACCATACGGAGTTTACCATTTTATCCAGATGGCTCTGAACGGGCCTTTTGCACTTCCGGTAATGCAGCCAGGTCAGTATGCCCCCTATCAGCGGAAGTGCCCACCAGGCCCACATAGCGTCGCCCGAACGGGTAGCCCTGAAAAGGAAATACACCCCTATTGTCACGAAGATCGTCGTATAGCCCCAAATCAGGAACATGGAGCCGCCCTTGTCGTTAAAGTTACGTCGCGTATCGTTTATCATCTTCGTGATAAGGTCGAGGCTCTGCTGGTTTGTCAGTTGTTTGTCTTCCATTGCGACTGAGTTTTTCAAAATTTTTAAAAATAACGATTATTTCTTTGAGACGGCCGGATCGTAGTATTTTAAT
>CAKUKW010000191.1 GCA_934663885.1 uncultured Tidjanibacter sp. | reverse complement strand
ATATAACAGAGTCTGCCATAGCGATAGCGGCCGTTGTAACAACGGCCGCTTCTAAATTTTCAAGGGACATAATACCTGACCCATCAGAGGGTAGCTGGTGCGAACCGGCAGCACATAATAAGATTGGTGTGCCTATGCCGCCAAATCAAAATATCAACATATTAATACGAGTGAAGGGACTAATTTGTCTTTCAATAAATTATTATAGTTCCTCCTTCTGTAGTGCCGTCCCAGTCGGTATTCACTTTTATTTCGAAACTGTAGTTGTCCTTCTCAAGTTTCATCGAGAGGTCGAGAAGCCTGTTACGTACCACTTCTACGTCAGAACTGATAGTGCGTTCGTAAAATGGAACGTCGGGATCATCTTTGTATATCTTTATGCTCCAGCTCGACTTCCGGCCTTCCATTGTGGGGAAAGTCGCCACGATATTGGGATCGCCTATAACCGCAGCGCGTGATTCCCCCGAATTGACATATATCGTTTTGGAATAGTCGAAATCTTCCGAATAAGTACCCATAATACATCCGCTGCGTGTCAGGCCGTCCATGCTTACTTCAACGGCCGTAATCTCCGGATCTACATTTATAAGGTTATAACGCACAACACCGTGAAGCCTTTTGAGCTGTGTGTCATATTCGTGCAGCGCGTTTTGGGTTATCGAAAACGGAAGCACATCTATGAAATAATCCTCCGTTTCGCCTACCCCCGAATAAACGATGCTCATTTCGTCCAGGTTATCGGGCGAACCGGTTACGACATCCTCAACGCAGTTTGCCATAAGGGCCAGTTTATAATTGCCCCAGGGAATATCGTTACGCCTGAAAGTGTAATAAACACCTTCTGTACGAAGGGCATCTGAAAACGATCCGGATTCTATCAGAACATTGTCCTTATAAAGGTAATAATCCATATCTTCGATGCGTGTGTTGAAATACGGCTCTGACGTTTCGACATACGATTCTGACCGGCTGAAAGCCTGCTCGTCACCGAATCTCTCCACGTAAATGCGCACCAGCAGGTCCGCCGTTTCGCACTCTTCCAGATCCCTGTGAATACATGAGGCAAGACCGAGAATGCATATTATCGATGCTAGTAATATCTTTTTCATCTTTTCCTAATAAAAATTTGTTTCTATATACGGGCCGAACATAGGGTTCGCATCTTCCGGCTGTCCGTCGGAACCCAATGCGCGTTGCATAGTAAAATTACCGTTATCATAACCTGTCATTTCAAACGAGAATGCATGCCAGCGGTTTCCGCGTAGTGTGAAATCGGTTGTATCATACCATTCTACGGACGGTTTACCCGACACTCTGGTTATAGACACCGGTCCGAAAGTGGCAGGCACCTCTTCGTCCGGATGTGCGAAAATATGAATCGAGTTGGTCCTGCCGATATCGTTGGAAACGAGATACCTGCCTGACCCCGTCGATGACGTCAGCCATTCCGTCCGGGTGAATGATACGCTTAAGAAAAGGTGATCTACTTCGCCTTTAAACCTGCCGAAAACATCCACTCCGCGGTAGAACTTTTTATCCGTGGCAGGTCTGAGTTCGTACTCGAACTGGTTGGGGTTGTTGCTGCCGTCATCGGCACTTTCGCCTGAAGGACGGAAATTCATCACATTCTCCACCTGCGTGTCTTTCAGCAGGAACCTCATTTTGCCGGTCATGCGGCTAAGCTCAACATCTATCGGTAATTCCGGCTCCTTTTCTCCCAGGTCCGTACTCTTGGCCACGACAAACTCGGCCGTACCCACAAATATTTCAGCGCCTACAGACAGAGTGCGGGCTCCCCCGACGGAGTGCCACCATGAGCCTCCCGGTGTTGAATACTCTATCACGTACGGAGGATTTAAGGGATCGATCTTAACGCCATGCTGGAAGGAAGCGTCCCTGGCGGTGGCAGGTTTTGCCATAGTAGGGTTTATCACTATTGTCATCAGGTAATCACCGGGCGTCAATTCCATCTCAAAACCGGCCTTGAGCTGGTCCGGTGTAAGCCTATAGGACATTGTTTCATTGGCCTTTATTTCATCGGGGCTTCCGGTGGGTTCAAAAACGGGGATGTATACTTCGCCGCTTTTATATTCGATTTTTTTACAATACTCGAATAAAGGAATCTCTTTTACCCTGTCCACATACCAGTCTCCCTCTACCTTTTTCAGAAGGTACATATTAAAATTCTTTCGCACCCTGAGCACGTAGTTTCCATCGTTGGGATCTTCGGGGAGCTCCCCGGCGCGTGTCATGGGCTCTATTTCGATATCCGTCAGGAATCTGCCCATATCCATACTGAATGCTACCTTTACAACGTCTTCGGTGTCGCCGGGCCCTGTGCCTGGGGTATCCTCAATACCATCGGCGCATGAAGCCGCCACCAGGAGAATGCTTAACGATAAAGTAGCGTATTTAATAATTCTTTTCATATCCGTATTCTTTTTTGTCTAATATCCGTTCCAGACAGTATCAATTGTGAAGCCTCCTTCGAGCGGCACATCTATCACCCTGTCGCAGGGGATGCCGATCTTGTGCCGGGTGAATTTATTCGGCTCTATAATGAACTGTAGTCCGGAACGCGGTATGTTCAGTTCAACAGAGCTTAAACTGTTACACCATTTGTCATGCACATGGCCTGAATCACTCTGCGCTTCGTCCCAGCACACGAGTATGGTGTCGATATAAAGGAAATCAATATGAAGGCTTATTCCATCGTCAGAGGCCGGAAGAAGGCACTTGCCATAGATCCGCGTACTTCCGCCGATATCCGTCAGATATTCTGTAATTATACCGTCTTGCTGCGGAATCGCGGTTTTCGCGTCTTCATCCGTCTCAACTTGAAGGGTATACGAGCCTGTCACCGTACTTTCCCTGTCAGGGATGAGCTCGTTCGTTTCCGAAAACATCATACGGTTGGTGAGATTCCCGAACGCGAAATCTATCTGATATACGCGGTCGATTACCGAAAGTACATCGGGCGACTGCACGCTCACGGGGGAATTAACGCTTCCGCCCGAAACCCGGTAGATATCGTAAACAGGCTGGCCTACGAATCTTTTAAGAGTGCCTTCAATAGTCCCGGCATTCTTTATCTCGGAACCGGTCATGTCGGTGACCCCGCAATAGTTGTCGACAGAAAGGAAAGGTACCGACGCCTCCAGGCGCACATTGGCCCATACGCCTTCTGGTGCAATCGCGTTGCCGGTAGACTTATCCAGCAGGTTTATTTGCTGAGAGCCGACTTCTCCGGCAAGAAATAGAAATCTGTATTCATTCCCGGTAAGTTCATTGTTTGTAAAAGTAAGGCTTGTGCCTTCTTCGTCCAAAGCTATGGTTTTTACGAAAGTATAGTTCTGCTGGGATATGCCTTTGCTGAATATATGCAGTGAGAATTCGAGATCGGTTTCCGCGTCACCACGTGTCACCACTGGCGATAATACGGCACGGAACTCCTCCCCGCCGTTGGGAGAAAGCGTTTTGTCGGCGCACGCGGTGGTCGTAACAGCAGCGCCGCAAACTAAACATAAGATTAAAATTAATCTGACCTTTTTCATGGAGATGAGTTTTATAATTTAGTCCCACATACCCGCTTCCCCTTCACTCAGATCGGTGATCGGAGCCGTTTCGGCGGTAATATTTATAATGATTTCCGAATCGTCGGCCGACTCTGTTACCCAAAGGTTGAGCGTAAGTTTTTCATTACGCAGTAAAGAATTGCCTGTAAAGTCTTTAACCAGGACAGGATAATCGCTGCCTTGAGCGGGAAGCAACGCCACTTTGACGTCGAATTCCTTACCTGTGGGGATAATGTAGGGGCCTGTAAACCTGGCAAATCCCTGGTCGGTGATCTCGTCATAATCCGAACCCTGCAGTGAATGCTTCACCGTACCGCTTCCTTGTCCGCCGGATAACCCGACGAAAGTACCGGCGCCGTTAATGGTAAGCTCTATACCCTCGAACAGGTCGAGAATGCTGTTGCCTTTTTCAAAAGGGACGCCGACATATACACCATTGTCATA
>CAKUKW010000190.1 GCA_934663885.1 uncultured Tidjanibacter sp. | reverse complement strand
AATGCCACTTTATTACCGGCGAATACAATATGATGCTAAAGGTATACTGCCTCGACAACGAGCACCTTATGCACGCGCTGTTCGAAAAGATACTTCCCATTCAAGGGGTTCTGAAGACCGAAACCTTCATATCGCTCGTGCAGGCCTTTACCAGGCAGATCGACGTAAGCCACCTTCAACAATAACAGGCGATGGCGGTGATAAGGCTGACAAAGGAGTTTTCGTTTGAAATGGCGCACGCGCTGTCGGGCTACGACGGTATGTGCTGCGAGATCCACGGTCATTCGTACAGGCTTTTCGTTACCGTTGCGGGTGAACCCGTAAGCGATCCTTCCGACCCTAAATACGGGATGGTAATGGATTTCGGCATGTTGAAAAAGATAGTGAGCGATAAGGTCACCGGCGTTTACGACCATTCGCTGCTTATAAGGCGCGGGCCCGACACCGAAGAAGTGTTGGAAGCGCTGGGGAAAAAATTCTCCCGCGTAATGGCGGTGGATTACCAGCCCACGTGCGAAAACCTGCTGCTGCGGTTCGCCGCCCTTATAGCTCCGGAACTGCCCGGAGGGGTTTCATTATTTTCGCTGCGGCTCCACGAGACGGCGACATCCTATGCCGAGTGGTTCGCGGGAGATAATATTTTATAATACCGCCGTATCTTCGGTGGTAGACTGGGGGATAATATCCCCTTTTTTGTAAAGCACTTAACAGTATGGAAAGAATATACCTAGTAGATGCTTATGCATTGATTTACAGGAGTTATTATGCTTTTATCGGGAGACCGATGAAAAACCGCGCGGGGATAAATACTTCGGCTATTTTCGGCTTTACCAAATTCCTGCGCGACATCATTATGAAGGAGCGGCCCAGATACCTGGGCGTGGCTTTCGACCCGAAGGGAGGTACTTTCCGCAACGAGCTTTACCCCGCCTACAAAGCCAACCGCTCCGAAACCCCGGAGGATATAATCGTCGCCGTACCGTATATCAAGCAGATACTTGGCGCTTTGCGCATTCCATGTATCGAAGTCAAAGGTTTCGAGGCCGACGACGTTATAGGTACGCTTTCGGTTAAGGCGGCGAAGGAGGGATATGAGGTGTTCATGGTGACTCCCGATAAGGATTTCGGCCAGCTTATCCAGCCCACGGTGAAGATCTACAAGCAGCGTAAGAGCGGCGAGGGGGTAGAAATAGTCGGGTGCGAGCAATTGAAAGAGCAGTACGGCATCGACGACCCACGCCTAATTATCGATATATTGGCCCTGTGGGGCGATGCATCCGACAATATCCCGGGCGTTCCCGGCATAGGTGAAAAAGGCGCCGTAAAACTGGTCAATGAATTCGGTACCGTCGAGAATATACTGGCGAGGATAGACGAACTGAAAGGCAAACAGAAAGAAAATATAATAGCGACGAGCGAGCAGTTGCTGTTATCAAAAAGGCTGGCTACCATCGATACAGATGCTCCGGTGGTTTTCGATCCTCAGGAGCTTATTATGGAAAATCCCGACTGCGAAGCGTTGAGGGAGATATACAAGGAGCTGGATTTCAATATGTTCATCCGTGAGATGGACGGCGGATATGTTTCACCATTCAATAAGGTCGTTACCGGTGACCCGGAGGAGCGCAGAGCCCAGGCGCAGGCATGTGTGAACGTGGGTACGGGGGCTTCCGCAGGAACAGGCCAGGAGGCGGTTTCCGCTCCTGAAGAGGGGGTCCAACGCGATCTTTTCGGGGCTCCCGTCACGACCGTGGAGAAAAAACAGGCGAAACCGCAGGAAATACCGGGCGGACTCTTCGACGGTTCCTCCGCGGATTACGATACGATAAACACGGTTCCGCATAATTATATAACCGTTCAAACCAAAGAGCAACTGGATTCTCTGGCCGGCTTGCTGGCTTCGAGCCGGGAATTCTGTTTCGACGTCGAAACGTCGGGATTCGATTGCTTCACCGACCGTATAGTGGGCGCTTCGTTCAGCGCCCGGGAAGGAGAGGCATATTATGTGCCGGTGGAAGAAGGCGACCGGACAGGCGTCCTGAAAACTCTCAAGCCTATTTTGGAAAATCCTGCCATAAGCAAGTCCGGACAGAACCTGAAGTTCGATATCATGATGCTTGCTCAGGCGGGGATCGAGGTAAAAGGTTTCCTGTACGACACAATGATCATGCATTACCTGCTCGATCCGGAGTCGCGGCACGGCATGAACCACCTGGCCAGGCTCTACCTGAATTATTCGCCCATCGAGATAGAAACCCTTATAGGACGCGGCAGCAAACAGCTCACGATGGACAGGGTGCCGCTCGACGTAGTGGCCGAATACGGGGCCGAGGATGCCGACGTTACGCTGAAACTGAGGAATATCCTGTGGCCCCAAGTCGTGGAAATGGGCCTCGAAAAGCTTTACCGCGATATCGAGGAGCCGCTCATAAGGGTACTGGCCGATATCGAGATGGCGGGTGTGAAGATAGACACCGGGCAGTTGCGCGAGTACGGCGACACGCTGAAAGTGGAGCTGCAGGGTATGGAAGACCGCATTAGGGAGATGACGGGTGTTCCCGACCTCAACGTAAATTCTTCCCGCCAGCTCGGGATAGTTCTGTTCGAAAAAATGAGGATAGACCCGAAGCCGAAACGGACTAAGACTAAACAGTACAGTACCGATGAGGAATATCTACAGTCGCTGTCCGACCGCCATCCGGTGATAGGCCTTATTCTTGAATACCGGGGATTAAAGAAACTGCTTTCCACATACATTGATGCGCTCCCGCTGCTTGTAAATAGTAAAACGGGACACCTCCATACCTCTTTCAACCAGACGGTAACGGCAACCGGCAGGCTTTCGTCCACCAACCCAAATCTGCAGAATATCCCTATCCGCGATGAACAGGGCCGCCAGATAAGGAAGGCTTTCATTCCTTCCGATGACGACCACCTGCTGCTCTCGGCCGACTATTCGCAGGTCGAATTGCGCCTTATGGCCCACCTGAGCGGCGACGGGAACCTTATAGAGGCTTTCCGCGAAGGGAAGGATATCCATGCGGCTACGGCAGCGCGCCTGTTCGGGATACCGCTCGCAGGGGTTACCCCGGAACATCGGCGGAAAGCTAAAACGGCCAATTTCGGGATTATTTACGGGATTTCCGCTTTCGGACTCAAGCAGCGTATGGGTAATATAAGCATGGAGGAGGCCAAGCAGATAATAGACGGATATTTCCGCTCGTACCCGAAAGTCAAGGAATATATGGAGCATGTTGTCGATGAGGCGCGCGACCGCGGTTATGTAGAAACTATTTTCGGCCGCCGCCGCTACCTGCCTGATATACGTTCCGGCAATTCGGTAGTGAGGTCGCTGGCCGAACGAAACGCCATAAACGCGCCGATACAGGGGAGCGCCGCCGATATAATAAAGCTGGCTATGAAACGCGTACACCAGCAGTTTGAAGAACGGGGAATTAAGTCGAAACTTATACTTCAGGTGCATGACGAACTTGTGGTCGATATGCTAAAAACCGAGGAAGCCGAGGTCGTGAAGGTCATAAAGGAAGCGATGGAAACCGCCGCCGACCTGAGCGTGAAGCTGATAGTGGATTACGGCATCGGCAAAAACTGGCTCGAAGCACATTAATTGCCCTCAAGAAAGAAAACGTACCGGCCGGCCTTCACGGCCGGCCGGTACGTTCCTTTAATGGTATATACTGGAGGAATGGGCCCGTTCATACCTTGACACGGCCTCCCGGGCCGCTTCGACGATTGGCTGCGCCGAAACGGACGTTCCTGTCGCCTGGCGCATCCACTCCGTGGGGGTGAGCCTGCCAAGGCGGTAAATGCGGGTCACTTCCGAAGCGAAATCCTTACCCTTTAGGTAATCTTCGAGCTGGAACTCTATCATCTGCCCGAAAGCGTAGGCCGACAGGTACAGAGGGTAATTTATCATATGCGAATAGATTGCCAGCACCGTCTGGTCCTTCATTCCGAACACGGGATAGAAGTATTTATTCCAGACCTCCTTCGAGAGCTGTATCGTCGCGTCACGCAACTGGGCTGCCGTCGCATCCGGATTGGAGTACATCCATTTCCATACTGCAATATCCAGCATCGAGACGCCGCTGATCTCGAACAGCGACCAAATCTTATCCAGTACGTACAT
>CAKUKW010000189.1 GCA_934663885.1 uncultured Tidjanibacter sp. | reverse complement strand
GTTCATGCCCTGTGGAGAATCCTTCTTTTTTCATTGTAGCCTGGCAAAGCGGACACCTGCTCCACTGGTTCATATTCACTTCATCTCCGCCGATATGTACATACTTCGAGGGGAAGAGTTCGGATATTTCGCGCAGGACGTCTTCAAGTATAGCATAATTCTCCTCTTTCGAGGCGCACCACACGTCGCGCATATCGTAACCCGCCGAATTGGCCGTATCCTTCGGGCCGTCGCAGAGAATGTGCGGGTAGACCTTCCCTGCCGTACGGCTGTGACCCGGAAGGTCGATTTCCGGTATTATCTCTATGTTCCTGACACGGGCGAATTCGACCACTTCACGAATGTCCTCGTGGGTGAAATAACCGCCGTATTTGCGGTCCCAGGCTCCGTATATCGGGAACACGGGCGAATCGCCACCTCGGAATCCTCCTATTTCGGCGAGCTCCGGACGGCTTTTTATTTCCACGCGCCAGCCCTCGTCGTCGGTCAGGTGCCAGTGGAATTTATTAATTTTATGGTATGCCATTGATTCGATATATTTCAGCACTTCCTTCTTATCCGAGAAAGTGCGTGATATGTCGAGGTGCATCCCACGGTAGCCGAAACGGGGCCAGTCCTCCACTTCCACGCAAGGGGCCGAAATAGAGGTATCGTACCAGCCCGTAACGTCGTAAACAAGGGGTGGGAACAGTTGCAATAATGTCTGGATGCCGTTGAAAACCCCGCCGTAGTCCTTCCCCACTATTATGATATTCCGGGGCGTAACGGTAAGCCTGTATCCTTCCCCGGGCAACTCAATAGCGGGGTCGGTATAGAGCTGGATATCTCCCCGGCCCCCGGTAAATTCCGTCAAAGCGACGACAACCTTCTTTTTAAGGGGGATGGCATTGCCTATTTTCTCCATTAAATACTGCGCCGCGGGTTCCACATCCATGGAGCAATATATTTTCACCTGTTTTTTTATCGTAAATTCACCTTCGCCGTATTCGACAGTGACAGGTTTCGGTATTATATCCTGGGCGGCTGCAATAACTGGTAACAGGCATAAAAGCATCGTGAATAAAAATCTTCTCATATTACTCAGGTTTTCATTTTAACTTCAAAGTCAGGATAAAGTTACATTTTTACTGGCAATCATACTATCTTTGTGGCTCTAAAAAAGATAAAAATGTACGAAAAACAACTTGACGCGATGGCAAGGCTACTCGCCGTAATGGATGAACTAAGAGAGAAATGCCCGTGGGACAGGGAGCAGACCTTCGAGTCTCTACGCAATAATACGATTGAGGAGACTTTCGAACTTACCGACGCCATAACCGACGGGGATATGGATCATATCCGGGAAGAGCTGGGAGACCTGCTGCTGCATATCGTCTTCTATTCGAAGATGGGCGACGAGCAGGGTGAGTTCGACCTCGGCGACGTGGCGAATTCGCTGTGCGATAAACTCGTTTACCGGCATCCACACGTTTTCGGGGATGTCAAGGCGGACAACCCGGGAACGGTCATCCACAACTGGGAAATGCTCAAACTGGCCGAGAAGGGCAAGAAAGCCCGCAAGGAGCAGCAGGGAGTATTATCGGGTGTACCGCGCAGCCTTCCGGCGATGGTGAAGTCGTACCGGATCGGTGAAAAGGCGGCCGCTGCAGGCTTCGACTGGGAGAAAAAGGAGGACGTGTGGGATAAGGTGCGGGAGGAAATCGGCGAACTGGAAGCGGAGATAGGCGATATGAACCATGAAAAAATGGAGGAAGAGTTCGGAGACGTTTTCTTCGCGCTGGTAAACGCGGCCCGCCTATACGGGATTGACCCCGAAACAGCACTCGAAAAATGCAATAAGAAATTTATCCGGCGCTTCAACCATATTGAGAAAAGAGCGGGGGATCAGGGCAAAGGCTTCGCCGACATGGATCTCACTGAAATGGAAAGCTACTGGCAGGAGGCGAAAACTATTACCAATTAAGAATTATCAATTATGAATTCGGATTGCCTGCTATAATATATGTCTAAAGAACAGTAATTTAAAAATTCCACATCACTTCCCAGAAAGTAGAATGTGGTTAAAAAAATCATAACAAGCAATCCGTAACTCTAAAATATCATGGCAATAATAAAATCAGTCAGGGGCAAGAGCCCGGTGGTCGGTGAAAGGACTTTCCTTGCCGAAACGGCAGTACTCATAGGCGATGTTACGGTCGGAAAAGATTGCAGTATCTGGTATGGAGCTGTCCTGCGCGGTGATGTAAACAAAATAATCATAGGCGACCGTACCAACATTCAGGACGGCGTCGTAATCCATACGCTTTACGATGAATCGCCCCACCCTTCCCAGACGCGTATCGGAAGCGACGTATCGGTCGGGCACAACGCCATCATCCACGGCGGCGTAATAGAAGACAACTGCCTTATAGGAATGGGTGCCACGATACTCGACAACGCCCACGTTCCGTCGGGATGCATAATCGCCGCGAACGCACTCGTGCTCTCGAACGCCAAACTGGAGCCCGACAGCGTCTATGCCGGGGTTCCGGCAAAAAAGGTCAGGGAAGTTACTCCAGAACAGCGCGAGGAGATAATCCGACGTACCGCCCACGATTATATGCATTACGCGTCGTGGTACGGCGTGGCAGAAGAATAGCCTTATGAAAGGCCGGAGGCGGTAAATTTCCGCACTCGAAACCCATGCCCGACTTTTCCGCCACTTTCTCCGGATAGCCCGGAACATACTTTCAGCCATGAATTACGGCGTTTCGCCCCCTGGTTTTGGCGTTTCACGGAAGGCGTACCGCTTTAGTTGCCTATATGTATTATTTTTGCGGTCGCAGGCTTTATGCGCCTGGCCAACCATTATATATGAAGACGAAATTCAAATCGGGAAGCACCATCATCAACGTGCTTTTGTCAATTGCGGTAAGCTTGATCGTGAACTTCTCTTACCTGGTATTCATGATATTGAATACTACCAGCTCTTCGGGCCGCCCCATGCCTAAAAACCCAAGTTCCGACAGTGGACTTGCGATAGCGCTGGAGTTCCTGTTTTATTTTCTGCTGGCATTCGTACTACTTACGACGTTCACCATCGACCTTAATGAAAATAAGATCCGTAAAGGGAGTTTCTGGAAAAGATTATTGGTGTGCACCGCGATAACATTCGGGCTTTATTTCTGCGCGCCCCTTTACCATCACAAACTCGATGAGATCATGATAGTAGGGATGCTTAAACACAAATTCCAGCCGATGATAGTCCTGAAATGCTCGCTGACGCTGGTGGTAGCATTGCTCTATGGAAAAATATTCGAGTTGATATACAAGAACCAGAACATACGGGTGGAGAACGAAAGGCTCAAGAACGAGAACCTCCAGTCGCGCTACGACGTACTTATCACGCAGATAAACCCGCACTTCTTTTTCAATTCCCTCAACTCGCTCTCGAGCCTCGTCAGGGAGAATGACAAAGAGGGTTCGCTGACCTATATCGACCGGCTTTCCGATACTTTCAGGTATATTATACAGACCGGAAAGAACAATATGACCACACTTGCCGACGAGCTCCTCTTTCTTGACGCCTACAAATACGTTTTCGAGGTCAGGTACGCGGGGAAGCTATTTATCGACATAAACGTGGCGGAAGACATGAAAGGCCGCAAACTGCCTTCGCTCTCGCTTCAGCCCCTGATAGAAAATGCGGTAAAGCACAACTCCATAACCCGCGCGAATCCGCTCCATATAGAGATTACAACCGAAGGCGAATCACTGGCGGTCTCGAACCGCATAGCCCCTAAGATCGAGCCCGAAGAAGGTACGGGAATAGGCTTGCGGAACCTCTCGAGCCGCTACATGTTGCTGGTGGGAAAAGATATAACCGTCGAAAACGACGGCAACCTATTCAAAGTTAAACTGCCGTTAAGCGGAAAATAAGCAGTCTGAAATATTTATTGTCATATCATTTGCCGGTTATTTTGTGATATGAATTTCGATTTCGGCGGAAGAAGTTTAGCCGGCCAAGCGTCTGGAAAGAAAATCGTAAGGCGAACAAAAGAGCGGCGAAGAGTATAACATAAATTAGAAATTACAATAATTATAAATGAACCGGTAAAGGTTGACACTATTTAATATGACATCCAAGATGAAAGCAGTTATAGTCGAGGACGAGAC
>CAKUKW010000188.1 GCA_934663885.1 uncultured Tidjanibacter sp. | reverse complement strand
CTGCTGGAACACGAAGGCCAGGGCCTCGGTAAACGAAGTGTTCGGAACGCCGTGCATCATATAATAGTCCACTTCATAGAGCGAAATAGTCTGCTCAACGTTATGCCCGAGCTCGTGGACTGCGATGTTGAATCCTTTATAGTCCAGGCCGCCTTTGGGTATTCGCGTGCGGAGCAGGGATTTCTGTCCTTTCATTTCGGCACCCCAGGCATGTCCGGAGCCCCTCGCAGGGTCGACCCCTATCTTCGAAGCCAGTTCGCGGGCCCTTTTTGGGGCGAATCCCAGTTTCATAAGAATTTCCGGAAGTCCCGCTTCGAGGGCTGGCGCGTCGGGATACATCTGCCTTGTCATTTGCGAAAGTTTTTCCTCGTCGAGTTTGCTTCGTTGCTTGAAACCGTCATACCAAATGTCGAAAGCCTCTATCGGACGGCCCAACTGCCTGCGGACTATCATTCCGACATCGGCCAGCTCCGGCGACGTCAGGAATTCGTCGAGGATTTGTTCGACTTCCGCCCGGGGGATCTCCATGCTCTCGCGGAAATGGCGCTCCATATAATTCTCCTCGCCTTCCTTGTCCTGCTTGCGCGCGGCGTGGTAGTTATTCAGCATTTTCGCGTAGCGGACAGTGTCTTCGGGTGTATGGGATACCGCCTTACCATCCTTGAAAATTACGTTATCTTCGGGATCCCAGTCGTATTCGGGCGAGTTTATAACCTCCACGGGTATCTCCTGTGATATGATCCGCATCATAACACTGTATATCATACGCTGCTTGCGTGTCCCCGTGAACCCTTTATTGTAATTTGCCTTTATTTCGTCGCGCAGGTTCCAGTGGGAAAGGAGGATCATCTCGTCGGGGAATATCTTTTCATTCTCGCGTCCTGTAACCAGGTGCCCCATGTAAATGTTGTAATTGTCTATGTAGGCGTCAGGGGCATCTTCGCTATTCGGTGCGCCGTCGTCTCCCTCCGGACGCCGGCCGAACTCATCGCCGAGCCTCGCGTACGCCCATGCCAGCCTGTCTCCGCCCAGAGCGTTCTTCTCCTCTATAGTAAGTTTCGGAAAATTAAGGGCTACGATAAAGGCGCTTTTGTTCGCGAACATATCGTTTGTGAAACTGCGCAGGGGATTATAGGCCGAGAAGGCTAGGTCGGACGGATAAACGGGCCCCAGATCGAGTTGTGCATATTTCTGCAATGTGACCGACATACGGTTCGAATATCCGAGTATCGCCTCCATATACTCGCTGACCCTATGGAATACCTCCTTTTTAACTTCCGGGTCGGTGATGTAATTGTCGAGGCAGAATTTTTCGAATTCCGTGTCGGTTCCGTCTTTTTCTCTCCACATCCCTGCGATATGGCGAACGCCTTTTTCAGCCTCTCCGCGGTCGGCTCCTTTTTCCTGCACGAGCCTGTCGACGGTTAAGTTGACATTTTCAGGCGCAACAGCCCTGGCCGGAAAGCTCAACAGGGCAATGAATACTATTACAAGGTATTTTCTCATGATGATACTTCTTTGGGCTTATTAATAATGAAAGACAGCCCGCGCGCGGGGCTGTCCGGTATGGTTATTCTTCTATGAGCCCCCTGGCTTTCATAAGGGGAATGCGGCTGGGGTCGTGTCCGCGGAAATTGCGGTAGAGCGTCATCCCGTCGGCCGAGCCTCCTTTCGAGAGTATCTCCTTACGGAATTTAGCCGCGACCTTTTTGCTGAATATATCCCCGCTCTCAACAAACGCCTCGTAGGCATCCTTGTCCAGTACCTCGGCCCAGATATAGCTGTAGTAGCCTGCCGAATAACCTCCGTTGAACACGTGGTTGAAATACGGATATCGGTAACGCGGCTCTATCTGTGGAATAAGTCCCCGTTTTTCACCCAGGGCGTATTTTTCGAAAACGTTGACGTCGATATCTTCATATTCCTCTATACTGTAAATGTCCATGTCAATATAAGAGGCCGCCAGGATCTCCGTAGTCATGAACCCCTGGTTGAATGTTCCGCTGCGTACTATTTTACGGATCATGTCGTCGGGTATGACCTTACCGCTCTGGTAATGGGTCGCATAACTGCGCAGCATTTCGGGCTCCACAGCCCAGTTTTCCATGATCTGTGAAGGAAGTTCGACGAAATCCCTTTCCGTTCCGCGCAAGCCTTTATAGGGTACGTCGCAGAAGAAGCTGTGCAGGGCATGCCCGAATTCGTGGAAGAAAGTTTCCACTTCGTCGAGGGTAAGCAGGGCGGGCGTTCCGCCTGCAGGAGGCGTGAAGTTACAGACTATCGTAACTACCGGGGCCACCCTTTTGCCCTCCTCGTAGCTCTGGCCACGGTAGGTGCCGCACCATGCGCCGAAACCTTTCCCTTCACGCGGGAAGAAGTCCATATAAAGCACTGCCAGGTGACTACCGTCGGCATCCTTTACTTCGTATGTCTGGCAATCGGGATTGTATACCGGCAGGACGACTGGCGCGAAGGTTATGCCGTAAAGTTTATTGCAGAGCTCGAAAATACCGGCCCGTACGTTCTCAAGCGCAAAATAGGGCCGCAGCGCCTCCTGGTCGAGGTTGTATTTGGATTTGCGGACTTTCTCGGCGTAGAACCACCAGTCCCATGACTCGAAGTCGTCGCTGCCGGTTTCACTCTTCTTTATAGCCTGCATGTCGCTCAACTCCGATTTGGCTTTGTTTAGCGCCGGCTCCCAGAGTTCGTCCAACAGTCCGTATACATTCTCCGTATTCTTTGCCATTACGTTGGAGAGGGTGTAATCAGCATGAGATTTGTAGCCCAGAAGACGGGCCCTTTCGTTACGCAGGCGGGCAATTTCATTTACAAGGGCCTTATTGTCATATTCGTCGCCGTGGTTACCCTTTTCTATATAACCTTTGTAGAGCTGTTCGCGCAGCCCGCGCTCAGGCGAATAGGTAATAAACGGGGTCATGCTCGGACGGGTTATGTTAAAAAGGTATTTATCGCCCGCGATACCCTTGTCTTTAGCCGCCTGGCGCGCCGAAGTACGGACACCGGTCGGAAGTTGTCTGGCCTGCTCTTCATCGAGGACCATTTCAAAACGTGCATTCTCGGCCAACAGGTTGTCACCGAAGCGGATGGAGGCCATTGAAAGCTTCTGGTTGATATCTTTTAGTTTTTCCTTGTCCTCGGGAGAAAGATTGGCTCCCGAGCGCTCAAACCTCTTGTAAGTCTTTTCAAGCAACCTGTCCTGCACGGGATTCAGCCTGAGCAGCGAGCGTGAGATGTAGAGAGTTTTTATCTTGGCGAAAAGTGCCTCGTTCATGGTTATTCCGTCATTGTGGGCCGACAGCAGGGGGGATATCTCTTTTTTTATGGCCTGCAGCTCAGGATTGGTGTCGGCGGCTGTCACGCCGAAAAATACGGCAGAGACGCGCGCCATCAGCGAGCCGCTGTTGTCAAGGGCAACGATAACATTCTCGAACGAAGGAGCCTGTTCGTTGTCGACTATGGCCTGTATTTCGCTGTTCTCTTCCTTCATCGCCGCTTCGAAAGCGGGTTTGTAATGTTCCGGTTTTATCTTGTCGAAAGGGGGAACCTCGAAAGGAGTGTCCCACCGGGCGAGAAGGGGGTTCACATTGGTGTCGTCCTTCTCTTTGCAGGAATAGACAGAAGCCATAAGGCATACGATTAATAATAAAGGAAACTTTTTCATATCTTTATACGATTTTTGATTGACTGCCATTCCGTATGGTCGGCACGAAGATAGTGAGCCGGGATTGCTTTAGCAGTTGAGCTTGCCGGCGACACCCGCATTAGTAACTCAAGATATGCATTGCCCGTACCGCATCCTATCCAAGTGCCCAGTGCAAAGATAAATATTTAGTTAAAAAATGCAACTATTTTACGCTCCCGATATTACGTTGCCCGTATACGAACTTCCAGAGGAAGAATCGCGGCACTGTATAAAAGTGTTGCGGATGACGCGCGGCAGCACCCTATACCTTACCGACGGCAGAGGCAACCTTTTCCGCGCCGAGATGGAGGACGTTTCCCCGTTGAACTGCTCCGTCCGGATAATGGAGACTTTTCCGGAATTCGAGAAGCGCGGTTATTCGCTGACCATGGCGGTTGCGCCTACTAAAAATATGGAGCGTTTCGAATGGTTCCTGGAAAAGGCCACCGAAACGGGGGTCGACTCTATAATCC
>CAKUKW010000187.1 GCA_934663885.1 uncultured Tidjanibacter sp. | reverse complement strand
CAGCTAGGTGAAGGACAGATAGGCATGGATTGTTTCCGCTTCATCGCGGGTGACAGCCGCTTCGACGGCATCCCGATAGTTCTCGAAACCCCGGACGAGAGCCGTTGGGCGGATGAAATCGCAATGCTTTACCGTTTCGCAGAAGGGAATTAAGGGATTTTTTTTACATTTGCATAACTAAAGTAATTATATGTTGTCGAAAAAGAAGCTGATCATTATCCTCGCGATACTCCTGGTTGCCGACCAGGTGGTTAAGATACTCGTTAAAACCAATATGATGATCGGCGAGAGCATTCACGTTTTCGGCGACTGGTTCCAGATACTTTTTATAGAAAACGAAGGCGCGGCATTCGGGTTTAAACTGGGGGGGCAGTGGGGTAAACTTATCCTCAGCCTTTTCAGGGTAGGCCTGATAGCTCTGGTGATATATTACATTGGTCACCTGCGCAGGAAGAAAGCTCCGAAAGGCGTTTTGATAGGCTTTACCATGATCCTCGGCGGTGCGATAGGCAATATGATTGACAGCGCTTTCTACGGCCTTATATTCTCCGAATCGACTTACAATACCGTCGCGACGGTATTCCCGGAAGGAGGAGGTTATGCCCCGCTTATGTTCGGCAAAGTCGTCGATATGCTTTATTTCCCGATAATAAATTCTACCTGGCCATCGTGGATGCCCTGGGTAGGGGGGCAGGATTTCACTTTCTTCAGTCCCGTATTCAATATAGCCGACAGTTATATAACCATTGCGGTAGTATACCTTCTGATTTGGCACAGTAAATACTTCCTCAGGGATGAAGGAAAAGTAAAAAAAGAGTAGCGGCGCTATGGATATCGGAAAATTTTTGGTATCTTTGACATTATTATGGATGTTTCCGCTTACCGCTTTATGTCAGTCGAGGGCGGAAGGAGATAAAATTTTAGGCGTTTACGAAGTCGTAGGAGAGGTGACGGGAGAGAAGGCCCGGGTGGAATTCTACAGGGAAAGCGACAGTTACCAGGCCAGGATGATATGGCTTGAAAACCCGTCGAATCCCGACGGAAGTCCCAGGCTGGATGCCGATAACCCCGATCCGGAATTGCGTAAGCGTTCTGCCGTAGGTATAGTGCTGATAGAAGGGTTGCGTTACGATGAAAAGTCGGAATCGTGGTCTGGAGGCAGGATTTACAATCCCGTGGGCGGTAAGACGTACGATGTAAATGCAAAGTTTGAAGAGGCCGGAATCCTTAAAATAAGGGGATATATAGGTAAACCCATGTTGGGGAAAACGTATTATTGGAAAAAGCTAAAATAAATACGGTTTATTCTGACAGTTTTGTTGTTATAAAGAAAATTACTATATTTAAGACCTAAATTAATCATTAATTTAATTAAAACTTGATCGTATGAAACAGAAATTTACTACTTGGGTTAGCTACCTTTTAGCTGTCGCCACTACTTTGATGGTTGCAATGAGTTTCGCGAGCTGCAACAGTGACGATGTTTATAACAGGGATCCTAATCAGAATGACATTGGAGACAAAGTGGTTCTGACAGTGGATAACGAGGGGCCGTTCGAAGTACCTGCGGCTGGAGGCGAAGTAGCTGTAAATATTAATTGTAATGCGATGTGGATAGTAGCGGTCAGCAGTACGTCCAGCTCGATGTTGAATATCGCGCCCGAAAATGTTACGACAAATTATTTTCAGGGCGGTTCTGTAAAAGTAACCGTAAATGAAAATAAGGGAAGCCGTGCCCGTTCCGGAAGCTTC
The DNA here is from genome assembly GCA_934663885.1 of uncultured Tidjanibacter sp. GTDB lineage: Bacteria > Bacteroidota > Bacteroidia > Bacteroidales > Rikenellaceae > Tidjanibacter. The sequence goes on along the minus strand of CAKUKW010000187.1, from coordinate 2,447 downwards.
ATTATATCGACCAACACTAAAAGTGTAACTCTGGTGGTGAACCAGGCCGTAAAGGAGCAATAATAAATTATACGATAAAACAAACCGGAGACCTTTCATGCAAAGGTCTCCGGTTTGTTTTTGTAGTCCCGACGGGAATCGAACCCATATCGCCAGAACCGGAATCTGGTATTCTATCCATTGAACTACGGGACCTGCTCGTAATTGCAACTGCGGCTTTCCCGTCTTTTGCGTCTGCAAAGTTGTGATTTTTTATCTAGAAATCTTTCATAAAGCGGATGTTTTTGTGAATTTCATCCGTAATTTTTCTTTTCACGCCTTGATGACGCACCTTTAATTACATCTATCTGAGAGATGTCCGAATTTTTTTGTCGACCGTGACACTAATCCCGGTGCGGCTTCGTTTTATTACATGCCGTGGTATCGTCCCCCGAAATCGGGGTAAATATCAAAATCCGCTGTAACCCTTCTTTGACAATTTAAGACATTTTAGAATATGAACTTATTCCATAAGGTTTATTTAATATGAATACATGTCAAATAATTAAGTATTATTTACTATATTTGTGATGTCGTGTGCAACAACTGCGTGATATCTGGCGTCATAATACCAGGAGTCGGATGGAAATCACGGCTTCCCGGCAAAACTATTGTCTTGATAAAAATAATTCAATAAGCTGCTGTTTTTGAAAAGAAATCACTATATTAGAGGTCGAATTTTAAACATTCAAATAAGATAAATCAACTTTTATTTATTGTATATCACTCATTATTAACCAATTATTTGTTATCGTATGAAACAGAAATTTTTAAAGATCGGTAGCCTCCTTATGGTGACGGCTGCTATGCTTGTGGCATTTTCCACTACAAGCTGCGAGAAGAAAGAAAAAGATCCCACCCTCACGGTAGAGCCGGCAACTTTTACTGAAAAAGTCGCTGTTGAAGGAGGTACGGTTTCCCTCATCATCAAATCGACCAATACCGACTGGACGATTACCGCTCCATCGTGGCTCGAGCCTGCTGAAAAGACCGGCAGCGGAGACAAAACCGTTGTAGTTACCGTAACTGCCAACACAGGTGCTGAAAGAAACGGTGATATCGTAATTACATCTGTAAAAGACTCCAGCCTCAAACACACGAGGACCGTTACCCAGCTGGGTGTTCCCGTTGAAAAACCGGAAGCGGCAGGTGAGATCACAGGCCCGACCAGCGGCGAAGGTTCAGTAGAGCTTACCGCTCCCACCATCGCAAGGGCTGAAACCTATGTATGGTACAAGGACGGTACGGTTATACCGAGCGCTACAGCTAACAAATATACTGCTACCGCATCCGGTGACTACCAGGTTGCAGGTAAGAACTCCGCAGGCGAAGGCGACAAGAGTCCCGTAAAGACTGTTACAATTACGGAAGTTCCCGCTCCGGGTCCTGCAGGTGCAATCACCGGCCCGACTACAGGCGAAGGCTCTGTAGAGCTTACCGCTCCCACAATTGAAAACGCTACTACTTATGCATGGTATAAGGACGGCTCGAAAATTGCTAACGCTACCGCTAAGACATACACTGCAACCGAATCCGGTAAATATCAGGTAGCTGGTGTAAACAGTGTAGGAGTCGAAGGCGAAAAGAGCCCCGAACACGAAGTTACCATCACAGGCGACCCCGGAACTCAGTTTGTAGACGAACTCGTTGGTACATGGGAAGTTAGCGGGTTTATCTGGATCAATCCTCAAACAGGCGATCCTACGGTTTATCGTGACGAACATGAAGTGATCATCACCAAAGTCGACAATAACAGGGTACTTATCTCCGGTATGCTCGACCTGGCAAACCTTTATCCTGACGATGACACCGTAGATGAAGTATACGGTACTGTAGACAACGAAGCAAAGACCCTTTCTATCGCGAGCCAGCAAATGGTTCCGACCTGGGATGCCGACGGTTGGGATGTATACATGTGCTCGGTGGTATCGTTGACATTTGCAGAATGCTGGGGTGTAGGATTTGAAAACCTCACAGTGGAAGACGGCGTTATCGCTTTGTGGAAAGACGGAGCCAGGAGGGGTACCGTTGACGGAGTCGATTCTTACGGCTCGATAATCGGCCTTACTCAGGATCCTGATGATGCCAGCCAGGTTTATTGGTACAGATGGCATTATGCCGATACCGAATGGACAAAGGTATCCAACAGTACTTCCTTCAACTATGTAAACAAACCTAAAGCAAGGGTGGAAGTAAGCAAAACAAGGATCAATCAGGCTTCTCTGTAATTATTAACAGTTACAACCGATAAAAAGCATACCGGTAAATGCCGGTATGCTTTTTTAATTTACTAATTTTGTTATATATTTCCTTTCATATATGCTGACATGCATTTTTGGATGGTTTACGTATCTGCCGGAAAGGATAAATTATTATTCGACATTGATAAATAGCGATGCTGTTGGACG
>CAKUKW010000186.1 GCA_934663885.1 uncultured Tidjanibacter sp. | reverse complement strand
CCGGGGCAACATACACAAGCCCTTTAAAAGAGCCCGTAGCCTTCCCTCCGGCAATTCCCTTTACCAACACGTCGCTCGTGCAATCGGGCACATTGTGCCTAACCGAGATATCCACATCTACCTTTTCATCCCTTCCACACAGATAGAGGACTGAATATTTGGTATCAGACCCCACCCATTTCAAATCCGAAGCATAAAGGAATTTGGCATCGCCCTCACCGACCTTGATTACTTTCAAATCGGTATGGGAAGTACTCATCTGGTATATGACCATATCCGAAAAAACCTCGGCCGCAGCACAGTTGTCTATCAACTCACATTGTTCGAGGCGGGAATCCGGTCCAAAAAACTGTCTTATCCTTTTATTTATACGGAATTTACCTTTACCGCGCGCTTCAAGCATATACTCCACTTTAAGAGCCGCATTGGAATCAACAAGGATTATATTGGTACATGAAAAGGATTTTTGTCCTTCGTCGGAAGAATAACGGTCGATTATCCGGAGCGGCTTATCCATAACGACATCTTTCGGTACATAAATGAACGCCCCGTCATCTGCGAAATCCTCAACCAGCACCGTAGTCTGGAAAAGTTCGGGACGTTTTCGGGTGGCCACTTTAAGTGATCCGTAAACGGCGCCGTTAGGCAGCTCCACAAGCATACCTCCTCCGTTCGTATTATAAAGCTCGATCAGGTAAACCTCGCCGCTATCACTCAACTTCCCGTTATTTTCGTGGTATTCAGCCATAAAAACTTTATTTTACCGGTTTAACCAGCCAGTCGTAACCTTCCTTTTCAAGTTTATGCGCCAGCTCCTTACCGCCCGATTTGATAATCCGTCCGTCATAAAGAACGTGCACATGATCTGGAACTATATAGTCGAGCAGCCGCTGGTAATGGGTTATAAGAACCGTCGCGTTCTCAGGTGTGCGTAAAGCGTTTACACCGTTGGCCACTATACGCAAGGCATCTATATCGAGGCCGCTGTCGGTTTCGTCGAGAACGGCAAGCTCCGGCTCCAGCATTGCCATCTGGAATATTTCGTTCTTTTTCTTCTCCCCTCCCGAAAAGCCTTCGTTAACAGCCCTTCCGGTAAGTTTGGAATCCAACTCCACAACTTTCCCCTTTTCGCGCATCATACGCAGGAAATCGGCGGCGGGAATCGGCTCCAGCCCCTGGTATGCCCGTTTCTCATTGATAGCCAGTTTCATAAAATTGGCCATGCTGACCCCGGGGATTTCAACAGGATATTGGAAGCCGAGAAACAGTCCCTCGCGCGAACGCTCCTCTATGCTCATATCGAGCAGGTTCTTGCCGTTATACCGCACCTCTCCCTTTGTAACTTCGAAACGCGGACTTCCCGCCAGTACCGATGCGAACGTACTCTTGCCGGAACCGTTCGGACCCATTATGGCATGAACCTCGCCCCTGCAGACCTCGAAGTCTATTCCTTTCAATATCTCCTTGCCGTCTATAGCCGCATGGAGATCTTTAACTTTCAGCAATATATCTTTCATCACTATTTCTATTTTCAAATTACTATCCCACACTACCTTCAAGGCTGATGGCAAGGAGTTTCTGCGCTTCCACAGCGAATTCCATCGGCAACTTGTTCAGCACCTCCTTCGCGTACCCGTTTACTATCAGGCCTACCGCTTCTTCCGTATCCATGCCCCTCTGGTTGCAGTAGAAAAGCTGATCGTCGCTGATCTTGGAGGTCGTAGCCTCATGCTCTACCACAGCGCCTGGGTTCTTTACGTCAATGAACGGGAACGTATGTGCGCCGCATTTGTCGCCTATCAGCAGAGAGTCGCACTGCGAATAGTTGCGGGCATTCTCGGCTTTCGCCGCGACGCTCACCAGCCCCCGGTAGCTGTTCTGGCTTTTCCCCGCGGAGATTCCCTTCGACACAATGCGGCTGCGTGTGTTCTTCCCGATATGGATCATCTTGGTTCCCGTGTCGGCCTGCTGGTAATTATTCGTAAGGGCTACAGAGTAAAACTCGCCTACACTGTTGTCGCCGGCGAGAATGCAGCTCGGATATTTCCACGTAATCGCCGAACCTGTCTCGACCTGTGTCCACGAAAGGCGTGCGTTCTCACCTTTGCATATACCGCGCTTGGTAACGAAATTGTAGACCCCTCCCCTGCCCTGCGCATCTCCCGGATACCAATTCTGAACGGTGGAATATTTTACCTCGGCATCTTTCATAACGACTATCTCGACGACAGCAGCATGCAATTGGTTCTCGTCTCGCATAGGCGCAGTACATCCCTCAAGGTAACTCACATAAGAGGCTTCATCGGCGACTATCAACGTCCTTTCGAACTGACCCGTACCTGCAGCGTTTATGCGGAAATAGGTACTCAGCTCCATAGGGCTATGGACGCCTTTGGGGATGTAGCAGAACGAACCGTCGGAAAATACGGCAGCATTCAGGGCGGCGTAAAAATTATCGGTATACGGAACCACGCTGCCCAGGTATTTCTTCACCAGCTCAGGGTAATCCCTGATAGCCTCGCTCATCGAACAGAATATAATTCCCTTCTCACCCAACGTCTCCCTAAACGTGGTTTTAACCGAGACGGAGTCCATTACCGCATCGACGGCCACACCCGAAAGCACCAACTGCTCTTCCAGCGGAATGCCCAACTTATCGAACGTTTTCTTCAGTTCGGGGTCGATATCGTCTACAGTTCCGTCGGTGCGTCCCTTTTTAGGGGCCGCGTAATATATGATGCTCTGGAAATCTATTTCGGGGATATCGAGGTGGGCCCATTTGGGCATTTTCATCGTCTGCCAGTGCCTGAACGCCTTCAGCCTATATTCGAGCATCCACCCGGGCTCCTCTTTTTTTGCGGAAATAAGCCTCACCACATCCTCGTCGAGTCCCGCCGGGATGGTGTCGGTTTCCACGTCGGTAGTAAACCCGTATTTATACTCCTGGCCGGCTATTTCTTTGATTATCTTGTTGCTGTCTTCCATACACAACGTATATCGGATATTAATCTACAAAGATAACATCCGGAGGATATAGTGCAAAATTTGAAGACGGAAATAAATAGCGCAATAACCTTTTTTCGGTACAAATACCACCAGAAATACCCAATCGTAAACTTATTTCAGCTTAACGTTCCTGGATACAGGGTCGAAAACCAGGGCGGTCCCGTCGAAAAGGCGCTGGAGATCGCCGCCCGCTATAAGGGACTCGGTAGTACCGTAATAAACTTTCCCGCCCTCTATCATAGCTATAGTATCGCAAAGTTCGAGGACCATGTTCAGGTCGTGGGTAGAGAATATAATGCTTTTCCCCTCTTTGTGTGCAAGCTCACGAAGAAGGAGGCATATTTCATATTTGTTGGGCAGGTCGAGGAACGCGGTCGGTTCGTCGAGCAATATAATCGGTGTATCCTGCGCAAGCGCCCGCGCTATCATTACCCTCTGACGTTCGCCGTCGCTCAGCGTATCCATACTTTTACGTGAAAAAGAGGTCATACCTACCAGCTCCAGCGAGCGCACCACGACCCTTTTGTCCTCAGTCGTAAAGGAGCCTATCCAGTTGGTATATGGAGCGCGGCCAAGGGACACGACATCGGAAACCTTCAGGTTGGAAACGCGCACCTCGTCGGTCGACACAAAACTGATTTTTGACGCCACCTGAGCGCGCGACATATTTTCTATCCTCACCCCGTCCAATGTTATATGGCCAGCCGTGGGTTTCGCCAGCCCCGCAATCGTCCGCAGGAGGGTACTTTTCCCCGTGCCGTTTCGGCCGATAAGCGCCGTAAATTCACCCCACCCGAAACCGATACCGGCCCCTGTGAAAAGCACGTTATCGCCGTATCCCAGGGAAAGCGAATGTAGCTCTATGGTATTTATCCTGCGCTCGTCCATGCTCTTACCATGCTGTTTTACGGTAACGTATTATAACGACGATGACAACCGGGATACCTATGAGTGCTGTAATCGTACTTATTGGGAGAGTAAGGCCCGATGCAGGTAATTGTGAAACGATATCACACAGGAGCATAATCCCTGCTCCCGCTATAATGGAGGCTGGCATCAAAACACGATGGTCTGCTTCGGCGAACATCATCCTTACGATATGCGGAACGGCGAGCCCTATGAAACTGATAGGGCCGCAGTAGGCTGTCACCGTTCCCGCCAGCATTATCGTCGCCACTATTACGAGCCTGCGTGCGGAGCCTATATTAAGCCCCATCGTGCGGGCGTAGTTCTCGCCCAGCATAAGCA
>CAKUKW010000185.1 GCA_934663885.1 uncultured Tidjanibacter sp. | reverse complement strand
ACAAGGGTTACCTTAAGAATGTCATGGCCGATTATCCCGACTATATCGTGCAGCTGAATATTTATTCGGCATCTCCTTATAATCCAAGCGACGCAAAGGTCAGGTATGCCGGCATATCCGGTCTTGTCAATAATCTCACCAGTGAAGGCCGTTTCAGCCTCGGCGGATTTCCCACTTCAATCGCAGAACTCAGACAGGAGCTCGGCGATCCAGGCTATGTGCCGACCGAATCACATGTAAGGAGTGCATACGACTCGTATATCTCGAATCCCGCCAAAACCGGTATTAAAGTCGTTTCAGGAATAGCCAATGGAAAAATCGATGTCACTGTAACGGTTGGAGCCAAAGAAGCCGGTACTTATTATATGGGCGTTTTCCTTGTTGAAGATAATATTTCGGCCCCCCAGACCGGATCGAGCGGGGCTTACAATCATATCGATGTGGTCCGTGATCAGGGGATGAATAATATTTTCGGCGAAGAAATAGGTAATATGACCGCCGGACAGAGTATTCCCAAAACGTTTAGCTTCAATGTGGATTCCGGATACAATACCGATAATCTTTCCATAGTAGTATATACGCTTTACGAAGAAGGAGGAAAAAGGGTTATCGCCAATACGGTTAAAGCTCCGGCCAGCGGAGTAACGCCATATAAATACACTAACTAGCATACCGACTTTATTTACGGGCTAATCCGGACCCATGTATATCGAACGGCGCAGATGGACCATCTGCGCCGTTCGATATACATGATTGTGGGGAAGTTCCGGCATACTCAGGGAATACTTAATTTCGTTTTATAATAAACGAGGTATTATGGGGAAACCGAATGCTTCTTCAGGGCCGGTCAAAAATATAGATTATTATAGGGGATTTGTCGAAAATTATATATTTTTGGTGTTTGTAAAATAATCAGCAGCCCAGCTGCAAAAATTAATTCTTGTATGAAAATTGTTTATAGGTTATTAGTGTGTGCCGTATTATTAGGCTGCACATTTTTTATTAATGAGGTTTCCGCCGTTCCGGTCAAGCCGGGTGTCCGGACTATTACCCAGCCCGATGGGTCTAAGTTAAAGGTAATAGCATACGGCGATGAATTCGCACATTACGCTACGACCGAGGACGGTTACGGTATTTATGTCGCGGAGGATGGCTTTGCGTATTATCTGAACACACAGAATTCTTCATCCAGTAACGTGTACGGGGTAAGGGCTAAAGACGCTTCGAGCCGTACTGTTGCGGATCGTGTTGCAATGAAGGGTGCCCCCATGGGAGTACCTTGGGGGGAGCTCCAGGCCAAAAGGCAGGAAGCAGCTGCCAAGACGGAAATGATCGAGTCTGATCCCCAGATGCAGGCTCTGCGGCAGATCCGCATGGAAAAGATGAACTCAGGGGAAAAATTCAGATCTATCGTAATACTTGTCGAATTCCAGGATGTTCGTTTCTCGATCAATGAACCGAAGACTGAAATTACCAACATGCTTAATCAGCCTGGCTACACTAAAACCGGTGTGTCTTCAGTAGGTAGCGCATGGGATTATTATAATGAGAATTCCACGGGCACATTCGATCCACAGTTCGACGTTTACGGCCCGTATCTGCTTTCCCAGAACCTTGCGTACTACGGTGCGGGACAGAGGAGTGACGCCCGGCCGGGAGAGATGATAAAGGAAGCTTGCCAGCTCGGGGACAATGATATAAATTATGCGGAATATGCCGACAACGGTACCGTCAGGGATATCTTCGTATTTTATGCGGGTTATGCAGAGTCGGATACTTATCCCAATCAGTCGGATAATGTCTGGCCCCATAGATGGTATCTGTCATCTGCCATAGGGAGTACCCTCAATTTAGATGGGGTGACAATTAACGGTTATGCATGTTCGTCCGAGCTCAGGTGGGGACGTTCGGCAGCCTACCAGCCGGCAGGTATAGGTACTTTCTGCCATGAATACGGACATGTCCTCGGTTTCCCCGACTATTACGCTACAAATGACTCAAATTCCCTTGTGCCGAGCACATATTTTCTTATGGATTCAGGAAGTCATAACGACGACGGCCGCACTCCTCCTTCGCTTAGTACGATAAACAGGTTACTTGCAGGATGGATTGAGCCGGATGTTCTCGAGACTCCCGGTGATTATGAATTGCCGCATATATCGGAAAATAAAGCATACATAATAAGAATAAGCGGCTCGGGTGATACCGGTGAATATTTTACTTTGGAAACCCGCAGTACCGACGCCAATAAATGGGATGCAGGGATGAAGTCTGGTTCGGTTGGCCGTAACGGATTGTTTATAATGAAAATAGATAGGCGCAGCAGTTACTTGTCCCGTTGGAAAGGCAATACTCTTAATAATGCTCCTACTCATCCGTGCGCTATGCCGGTAACTGCTTTAAAGGCGAACTGGAGCAATTATTCGGGTTGGACAAACCAAAACCGCTGGATCTTCCCGCAAACCGGGGCAACCTCTATTTCAAGCGCAACCCATAGTGACTTTAAACCTTGGAGCGGTACGAATGATTTAACCATCTCGAATATTAGCTATAGTGGAGGGAAAGTTACATTTACCGTTAGTAAGCCGGTGACAGGCATAACATTGGATGAAACGGATGTCACTATATTCGCTGGCAATACGCTTAGCCTGAATGCCAGGGTTTTGCCTGAGGGTTCCTCAGGTTACGAAATTGAGTGGACAAGCACTAACAACACTGTAGCTACCGTTGACAATAACGGTATGGTAAGAGGTGTTTCCGTAGGATCTGCAGTAATCACGGCGCAGATATCAGGCACATCTCTTTATGCCACGTGTAACGTTACGGTCGAAAGCAAAATGGGCGATATTAATACCGTTTATGTTTATCAGAATGATGCCGAGTTCAGTTGGGCGCCAAGTTCGGACGAAGAGGTAACGGGGTATAAAGCGGAGGTGCTGAACAGTAGCGATGTCGTGGTTTTCACAGAAAATATCCAGGACAACAGTGTATATGTGCCTTATCTGATTCCGGGTAGCTCGTATACTTTCAGGCTTACCGCCATTTCAGGAACGGAAGAGTTGTACGATTCGAGCGTTTCTTTCAATACCGATACTGTTAAGGGTGATTATGCCTATATGGACATCAAGGGATCTTACGGCAGCAGTGCTGTTGTACCTCTTCATCTTAAGGATGTCGCCGGTGAGATTTCCTCTATAGTATGGAAAGTCGACGGAAACGAGGTTTCTGCACCGTCCGTACAGCTTGCCGCCGGTCGCCATGAGATTACGGCCACTGTTACTACAAAAAGCAACGGTGTGGAAACAATAACAAAATTTGTGAATGTACAATAAACAGAGTAGAAATATGAAAAAAAGAATAATATACTTACTGGCCTGTTTCGCGTTTACAGGGGTGATTTTTACCCAGTGTACAGATGATCCCATCGACAAGGTCAGTGAAGAGCAGAAGGCTTTCATGACCAAAACCACTTATGGTGTTTACGGCGCTTCCGACCTTTTTGTTTACAGTGAATCAAATTGCCAGTATGTTTTAGGCGTGGGCAATAGAAGCACAAGGGTTCAATCGGATGATGTCACCAAAGTTTTCGGCGCCACATTTACGTCGGATCCAGTTATCGAGTCAGAAGTACAGGTGCAGATTGCCGGAAAGGGCATAAGCGGAATCGCTTCCGGTACCGTTACTGCCAAGATCCTCGACATGAAAGATGGCAAAATATGGATATGGGATGATGCTGCAGGAATAGGATACCTGCTTCCGTGGAGCTGATAAATCCTGAGCTTACTATAAGGACCCCGGAATGTTTCCGGGGTCCTTTATTATGGTACTGCAGGTATCGGCATAGGTTTGTCCGGTATTTTAAAATTTATATATTAATTGCCGATTAGGCTGAAGTAGTAGCAGTTTCTGTTTTTTTTACTATTTTTGTATCATTATTGTGATTACGTTAAGTTTGTAGAGAAGAGATAATATCCGCCTATGATCCTGTTAACGGAAGTTTGATATAGGATTTTAGGATTATTATTTAAGGTTTATAATTTCCGGTGGGACTGTATCAGAGGCATGGAACCGGAATTATAAAATATAATTAATTTGATAGTAAGGACTAACCGGACTTTGGCGGTGATAATACCCGCGGTTTACACAGTACGGGAAAGCTTATAAAATACAGGGAATGTCAATAAAAAGCACTATTACTCCCTCTGTTTTGGCAGATCTGAAGAAGGGTTCGTACGACGCGTATACGCTATTGTATATGCGTTATGCGTCTTCAGT
>CAKUKW010000184.1 GCA_934663885.1 uncultured Tidjanibacter sp. | reverse complement strand
CTGCCGACGGATCCGGTGCAGATGTTACCCATTGTATCGGCCATGAGCCGTGTGGAAAATGGCATTCCCGCAGTAGAAGCCGATGTCCGTTCCGGTTGGGATCTGTTCATTAAGCATAAACCCTAATATCATGGCCGGGAGAAGGATCGCCGACCTCCTAATTAAGATCGGAGCCGATAGCTACGAATTTAAGCAGAGGACACAAGAAATTGAGCGGGGTTTGGATGGCCTCTCAAAGAAAATGACCGATTTCGGCAAGCAAATGTCGTTGAAAGTAACGGCCCCACTTGCCGCAATCGGTGCTGTGTCCCTGCGTAATGCCGATATTCAGGAACGGGCCGAAGCCAAAGTTCGCACCGCAATTGAACAGACCGGAGGAGCGGCAAAGCTCACCCTCGAAGAACTTACGAGCTATGCGTCCGAACTACAGGGCCGTTCGGTATTCGGAGACGAACAAATCCTAAATGATGTCACAGCCAAACTTCTCACATTTACCAATATCGCCGGAGACAATTTCAAGAAGGCACAGCAGGCGGCCCTCGATATGTCGACCGTACTGGACCAAGATGTGAAGGGCATCGTTACTCAGTTGGGTAAAGCCCTGAATGATCCCGTAAAGAACCTGTCCGCCTTATCCCGAATGGGTATACAATTCTCGAAGGACCAGACTGAGGTTATAAGAAAGTTTGCGGAGACCAATCAACTCGCAGAGGCGCAGGCCATAATCCTCGACACGCTGGCTAGGCGATACGGTGGGCAGGCGGAGGCTGCATCGAAAGTCGGTCTTGGTGCGCTCAGGCAACTAAAAAATGCATGGGGTGATTTTCTGGAGCAGATAGGCTCGAACATGATGCCCGTTGTAACAAAGATTGCAAACGCGCTATCTAAGGTTGTGGCCGTGCTTCAGGATATGGATCCCCGGATTCGCAAAATCATTATCGTGGTGGCTGCTTTGGCCGCCGCTATCGGACCTGTATCCCTTGTCCTCGGGCAAGTTGTCAAGATACTTCCCCTGGTCAAATCCGGTTTCGCTCTGCTTGTTGCCCCAATAAAAACTGTGGTTTTAGGCATTAAATCGCTGACCGCAGCAATCGCCTCCAACCCCATCGGTTTGCTTTTAACAGTCCTTTCCGCCGGTGTCGCCCTGTTTATGGCATTCAGGAAAAGGACCGATGAGGCAACGGAGGCCAATGGGGAGTTTACGCAAAAGATTGTCGACGAATCCACACAAGTCAATAACCTGATTGGGAAACTCCAGTCGGCCACCACATCCGAAAAAGAGCGTAAGGCCGCCCTCGATGAACTGAAGAAAATCCAACCGGACATTGTCGCCGGATTGAATTCTGAAAGTCTGGAACTTGAAACCCTGAAAACACGTGCGGAAGAATATAACAAGCAGTTAGTGCTTCGCATTGCCCTCGCCCGGAAACAGGATGAGGTGGCTGCCGCCATTACCCGTCAGACCGAAGCCGGAGTTAAACAAGCAAACAAAGAAGCACAACTTTATACGTTCCTTAACAAAATTGGGGATAATCTATCGAGCGGAAATTTCGAGATCGGAAAGCATAATCAGAAAAAGGGCTTCTTTGAATGGTTTAAACCGACCAATGGTATTCAGAAGCATTATACAGATCAATTCAACGCTATCATGGCAAGTGGTGACGAATTGGACGAAAAGGCAAGGCGGGTATGGCTACTTTTTAATCCACAGGGCAGATATGCAGACAAACCCCGCATTGGAGGTGTCAATGCCGACTTCATTAGAAATTTGCGGGGCGACCTGCATAAATTGGAGGGCGAAGTTGAAGGCGCCGGTGATTTGGTAAAACAGGCGGAGGCCGATGTCAAGAATTTTGCCGAGGCATTTTCATTGTCACTGACAACCGCTGTCGATGCCGCCACAGGATCAGTCGACGGTCTGGGTGGGTCCGCAAAAGATTCATCCAGGAGAATCCAAAAAAGTATCGCCGATCTGAATTCGGAAATACAAGAACTTGAAGAACAAAAAAAGGAATCTTTCGATGAAGAAGAAGTTGCCGCTCTTAACTCAAAAATCGCAGAACTCCGGAAAGAGGTCGAGAGGCTAAATAATCTCGGCATGGCCAAACAAGTGAAAGGCCGAATCGAGGAACTCAATGCCGAGATAAAAAAACTTGAAGAGCAGAAAAACGCCACTTTCGATACCACCGTCATCGCCGATTGTAATGATAAAATCAAGAAACTGAAAGAGGAGGTCGACGGGCTTAACAAACTAATGCCCGACGATCTTAAGCCTATTGTCAGGTTGGAACCGGTGCTGACGGACGGAATGAAACTAACCTTACCTCCTATGGAAGTCAAGATTCCGCAACTGGCTGGCCCCATGAATAAAGCATGGGAGCAAATCCGGCAAATCCGTGACTATGTAAAAGACGACCTTTACGGTTGGACGGATGACATATCCGGGGCAATGACTGCCGACATGATGGAGGTGCAAACCATCGTCAAAACCTATGTCGCCGGTTTGATGGATAAGGGGTACACTTTTAGCGCGGCCCTCGAAGAGGTGGGCAGCAAGGTTAGCCAAACCATTAAATCCTTCGACGATTCGCTCAGTAATTTTTTGGCGAACAGCATCGTCGCCGCCGCCGAGGCAATCGGCCAGATTATCGCCGGGGATTTGGGATTCGGAGGCTTGATGAAGGCCATTCTCGTCCAGTTCGCAAGCTTCCTCAAACAAATAGGCACACAGCTCATAGAGTTTGCGGTTATGATGATAGCCTTTAAATCGGCGTTGAAGTCGGTGCTTGCCAATCCGTGGGCTGCATTGGGTGTCGGTGCTGCAATGGTGGCTGCCGCCGCAATTATGACGGCCCTCATTAACAAGAACGCCCAGGACAATGTACCGAAATTGGCAAAGGGAGGTCTGGCATTCGGTACGACATATGCGATGGTCGGTGATAATCCCAATGCTCGTGTGGATCCCGAGGTTATAGCCCCGCTATCGAAGCTTAGGGAACTGATGCCGGTAGGTGGTTCATCCAACATAAATATTGCCTTGTCGGGCGAGTTAAAGGCCAAAGGACGCGACCTTGTGTATGTTCTCGGCAAGGAGAACTTCAAAATTGATATCTTGGGAGGGTAAAATTCAGTATAATCATCATTCAGAAAATTACAACGGAAAATTGATATATTGATAGCATCTGATTAACTTTGGACTGTAACAACTGAATAAAAATGGGCTATAAATCCAGACTATGATCCTCCCGTCAATGACATATAAGGAGATGTATGATCACCTTCTCGCAGATAAGCAGAAAGTCGATATTAAAAAGGAGTATCTTCTACCAAAAGCTGTCAAGGCCTTTAGAAAAGCTTACCGGTTCCCTGCATGGGAACTGTATGAATACAAAATACCGGCGACCAATAATAAATACATCATCTATTTTTATGCGGAAAATCGGACCCGCGTAGAGAAGCCAGAAGTCAGTTCATTCTGTATTCTCTTCAATGGAAAGCAGAAATTTGTAATTCAAGGGGGAGTAAGTCGATATAAACACACCCCGGATAGTCCGCTGACATTAATTCGCCAAATCCATGCATATACCAGTCATTTTCTGCAACGCTATAATGAGCGATTTCTTAAGAACGAATCGTTAAGGTCCAATGAAGTCGCCGCAAGATATTTGTCGAGAAACAACGCTGCAATTATGCCTCTCGAACAAAACGAGAATATTAATCGAAATCATGAGCTGTATGGCGAAACAGGACAATATGCATACAGAGTTAGAGATGGGATATGTTTTGCTCAATCAGAGATTCAAGGCATATTTTATGAAGACGGAGACAAGCTTAACGATAAAATAGATGCCAGCCTTATTCTCTATACTACTTTTATGAACGAGTCCGAAATGACGGACGATCAGCGCAGAGCGATCTTCAAAGAACATTGTGAGAAATGGGCGGAAATTGCCAGCGATTTTCTAAAGGAAGCTAAAGACGGAGTTATTACGCTTAAGCTTGAACCTTAAAGTAAGAATTATTAAGTTACAGTAGGGTAAATAGATTCTTCATTACATTTACTAAAATAGAAACCCGGCCATTAAGCCGGGTTTTGCATGACTCCGTTGGAGAGAATTTCCTGATGTCCCAAAGATGCCCTTAATGCCCGCATATCCCGGTCAATTTTCTCATCCACAACCCTTGCATAAATCTGAGTTGTCCGGATGCTCCCGTGGCCGAGCATTTTCGATACGGTCTCAATCGGTACTCCATTCAGGAGTGTGACAGTCGTAGCAAAGGTGTGCCGGGCCAG
>CAKUKW010000183.1 GCA_934663885.1 uncultured Tidjanibacter sp. | reverse complement strand
GGTTTAGTAAATAAGACACAAAAATAGTCTTTATTTATTATCTGCAATCAACTTACCGGGCATAATAATGGAAAGGTTACATTTCAATCGAATAAAATATCTGTTGAATATTGGGAATTTATTACTACTTTTGCACCCGCAGGCGAAATGGGGACGCTCTTACCTGGAGTGTCTGAGTATCGCCGGTGTGAAACAATTAAAAATTAAAATCATGAAAACTATTCAGGTAAAAGGCGAAAAACGCGCCGATTTTGGTAAAAAAGGAAGTAAGGATATCCGCCGCGAAGGCCGTATCCCAGCAATTCTTTACGGTGGTAAAGGCGAACCGGTTCATTTCTCGGTAGACGCGCGCGACATGAAACCGCTCATCTATTCACCCAATTCCTATATCGTAGAATTTGAAATCGACGGTAAGAAAGAAAAAGGCGTTATGCGCGAAGTACAGTACCATCCGGTGAAGGACTACCCCATGCATATCGACTTCTTCCGCGTAACCCCCGGCGAACCCGTAGCTATCGATATACCCGTGAAGATCACCGGTAACTCGGAAGGCGTGAAACTCGGAGGCAAACTGACTGTAACCAAACGTAAACTCCGCGCCAGCGGCCTGGAAGAGAATCTTCCCGATGAACTGCTTGTAGACATAACCAACCTCGGAATCGGCAAGTCCATATTCGTGGGCGACCTCAGCTATGACAATCTCACGCTGCTGAATCCTGCATCGACCGCTGTTTGCGCCGTGATCATCACTCGTGCAGCACGTGGTGCCGCAGCTGCAGCTGCCGAAGAATAAACTCCTGCCGGATGTCGTTCCTCGGAAAAATTTTCAGGAAGAATGACCGTTCCTGCAGCGACAAAAAACAGGACGATTTGAAATATCTGATCGTAGGGCTGGGAAATATCGGAAATGAATACGCCGAAACCCGCCATAACATAGGTTTTAAAGTGTTGGATGCCTTTGCCGAGGCATCCAACACCGTTTTTGCGCCCGCCAGGTATGGCGACCGTGCGGAAGTGCGCTTCAAGGGGCGGATATTCGTGCTTATCAAACCTGCCACTTACATGAATCTGAGCGGCAAAGCTGTCCGCTATTGGCTGGACAAGGAAAAAGTGGAGAATAAAGATATGATGGTGGTGCTCGACGATCTCGCCCTGCCGCTCGGAACGCTGCGACTGAGGGCTCGGGGCAGCGACGGGGGCCACAACGGCCTCAAAAGCATCGACTCATGCCTCGGAACGAACGATTACCCGCGCCTGAGGTGCGGTATAGGGCACGACTTCCCCCAGGGGCACCAGGTAGATTATGTCCTGGGAGAATGGATGCCCGAAGAGAAAGAGCTTCTGGACGGAACTTTAAAACTGGCATGTGAAGTCATACGATCTTTCGGTACGCAGGGGCTGGAGCGGACGATGAACGCCTACAATAAAAGGGGCGTAGGGCCCAAACCAACAGAATAATGGCAAAGTATAACACAAAGGAAAGGGCAGGTTTATAAACCTGCCCTTTCCTTTCACTATACAATTTAAGATATTATCATATTTACCTGATCCGCGCGCCTATTTTAGGTTTGACGGCTTTGGGCATATCCTGCCTTTTAATTTGGTCGGCTTTGTTGAAGCGTTTGCCGACGGAGGTTTTCTGGGTTGCCGCTGAAGAAGAGACGCCGTTGAACCACTCGAGGTCACCTTCGAATTCGGCGGTAATACTGTAGCCGATATCGTCTTTGACATCGAATGACATCTTATATGTTCCGTCTGCATAGGAAACAGTCAGGCTGCCCGACGTGAATGGCGCCATCGCCCCATTGGTATTTCCGTCCACGAGCTCAAGGTACCAGCAGGCATAGGGGCCGAAAAACATACCGCCGGGTGCCGCTGTTCCGGCTTTCATGGAGTCGTCTATAGTATATGTTCCGGTAGGCAAGAGGCTGCCGTCCCCCGTCTGTGCCGAGAAAAGTTCGAGCTGTATGATATGCCCGTTACCGCGCAGGTAATCATCGTCATCCACATAAATACCGGAGCTCCATATCATGGACTCCCAGTTGTACGTACCATTTTCATAATAATCGTCGTAGAATATAAGCTGGCCTTCGGTAAGTTTGGGCAGGTCGACATTACCGCTAAGGTTTGACATAAATGGATTCTCTACGTCCATGTCTCCCCTGTAATAACCTATAAACTTAGTCCCGTCGGACAATTCGAGATTGAACGTCATAACGTAAGCCGTGGTTTCCCAGTCCCTGCTAACCGTGAAACTGCCTCCCGAAACGCCTAGTTCCCCTGTAGCTATGCCGTCTTCGACAATGGTAACATAAGAGTAAGTAAACCAATCCCAATCGGAATCATACTCTCCGGGAATAGCGGTAAATTTATTGTACGTATTTTCGACTTTGTAAGCACCGGCAGCAATAACCGGGTTTATTTCATCGTCCGGCTTCTCCGAGAAGAAGTCAAGGTAAAGAGCGTGGCCGTCCCCTTTGGCGTAACCGTCTTCGTCGATTTCAAAGGTAACCAGGGTCATATCGAAATTGCTTTCGCCAACTTCATAATAATCCTGGTAATAGCCTGCCTGACCGTTGAGGAATATCCTGGAATCTGCATTTGCAGCCTGTTCCAAAGATATAGGTATCCCGGGAACGCTTGCCACAGCGGAAGTTATCGTTATGTATTCTCCTTTGTACCCGCTGGCAGAGTAATTGTCATCCACGGTTACGGTTACCGTGCCTTCTCCCTTCTCCACATGGATAAAGGAAATATCCGCGACTACGTCTACATCCCATTCGACGTTTTCAGCAGTAACCGTGATTACCTGGGGCGATGCTCCCATAGCTTCAAATTTAAGCTCTTTCTTGTCGACTTCGAGCTTGTATGTAAGGGGAGGCTCCTCGGCCGGTTTCTGGATAACGGTTATCTCCACATCTTGGACGGAGGAGACGTCGCTTGTGACCTTGAATTTCGCCTCGCGCTTCTGGGTATCCGGATTTTTGTCCACGGTAACGGAAACTGAGCCGTCTTTCTTTTCAAGGTGCAGCCATTCGGCGGCGGTTATTTTCTCTATGTCCCATTTGACGTTTTCAACTGTCACGGTCACGGTCTGTGCTGCATCCGCCTCAGCTTCAAAGGTCAGTTCGCCCGGAATGGCTTCCAGTTTATATTCTTTCTTGTCTTTTTCGCATCCTGTGAATGCAAAAGCCACAATGATCAACGTAAACAGAGATAAAAATTTTCTCATAATTAATATAGGATTAAAGTTAATATTGGGTTACGGGAAAATGTATTTTAAGTTTTAAATAATGTAGATATTTATTACAATACGGTGAAGTTACTACTTTTCCGGCAAATATCATATTAATTTCTACAAAATCATCAAAATTTATTACAAAGTATCACTCAAATCCTTAGAACTGTTTAGACTACACCCGGTCAATGGACTTACCGCCCGCCATAATATTATCTCGGGAAGATTGCATCCCCCCAATCAAAAACATGCGGGGGAATTCCCCCGCATGTTTTTGACAAATGAAGCAGAACTATAATCATAGTTTCCCCTCTTTGGGTTACCATGCCGACGGGTTTCCCTGGGGCAGGCGATCTTTTTCCGGTTGCAGGCGCCGGAGCGGGGGGGGGGTGCCGGGAACGGCCAATGCCAGAAAAGGTCGATATTATAGAAATCCGCTTTCCCTTCGAAACCACCCGGTTATTTATATCCCAAAGAAATTCATAAGGATATCACCGGATCGAGTAGATTAAAAACAGGCAATCCCATTCGGCGGGCGCGTGAAACGGTATACCGGGTGCCTCCCGCCTGTCCGTCATAATAACATATTACCGCAGAAGAATGGTCTACCAGCCAGTCGTTGCGCCTGTGGAAACATTCCGGGTAATAACGCTCCGATAAAACTACGCACTCATCTGTACTTCGAAGTATTCGCTCGTAGAGCGAAGCCGCGCCTCCTGAATAATAGCGGCCCTGCTCC
Organism: uncultured Tidjanibacter sp.; assembly: GCA_934663885.1. Taxonomy (GTDB): domain Bacteria; phylum Bacteroidota; class Bacteroidia; order Bacteroidales; family Rikenellaceae; genus Tidjanibacter. Next base: position 322 of record CAKUKW010000183.1, on the reverse strand, counting down.
CTGAAAGGTATGACTGCCGCGAGCTCGATACCAGGTAACTCCCCCCTGTCTTTCAGTGAAAGTACTTCATCGGCCGCCCACAGGTCGAAGCCTTCCGCCATTCCGCTCAGGAAGCACCTGAATCCACGGTTATAAAACTGCCTTACGGCAAGCCTTAACCCGGCCCGTATTTCTTTCTCTATATCGGGATTTTTAGACGATAACGCTATTTTGTCAGGGCGGTAACCTGTGAATGCAACGGTCGTATCTCTATCCGGCATAAAAAACTGAACTCTCGTCATTCCACCTCCTCAAGCTGCATGATGTCCTGTTCGCCGGCCAG
>CAKUKW010000182.1 GCA_934663885.1 uncultured Tidjanibacter sp. | reverse complement strand
TATTCACAACTTAATGCTTGTTCTCCGGGTTTATATAAGCTCGTATAATTAATTTCTATTTCAACGGCAAATATATCTTCCTTAGTACAATAAACGTGCAAAATTTTATATATACAGTTTTATAATTATTATGCCGGAACATGGTCAGGGATAATACAGTCCTGCTCCGGGCCCGAGGGGAAGTCCTATCATCACCCACGCTATTATCAGTATCGTCCATCCTATGAACAATGCGACCGTATAAGGTAGCATTGTGGAAATGAGCGTCCCTATTCCGGCTTTTTTGTCATATTTCTCAAAATAGACTATTATCAGGGCGAAGAAACTCATCATAGGAGAAATAATATTGGTTATGCTGTCGCCTATACGGTAAACCGCCTGGGACAACTCCGGAGAATATCCCAGGAGCATGAACATGGGGATGAATACCGGTGCCAGTATCGCCCATTTTGCCGAAGCGCTCCCCATGAACATATTGAGGAAAGCGGCGAACAGGATAAATAATATGATAAGCGGGATTGTGCCGATGTTTATGGCATTGAGCCAGTTTGCACCGCCTATAGCAAGCACCAGTCCGAGGTTGCTCCACTTAAACCATGCTACAAACTGGGCTGCGAAAAATACCAGTACCAGGAACGATATAAGTCCTTTTAGTCCGTCCGACATTCCCCTGACCACATCGGCATCCGACTTGAATTTTTTAGTTACGAAACCGTAAACTATGCCGAGAGAACCAACCACCACGAAGAGCACTGAAATGAAACCTTTCAGGACTGGCGATCCGAGCACAGATCCATCGTCGGCCCTCAGAATCCCGTTCTTTGGTATCAGGCATACGGCAAATATCGCGACCCATACCAGGAAGGCGTATCCCACCCGGCGGAGCCCTTTTTTCTCGACGGGCGTCAGCTTTTCTATCGGCTCGGGAGATACATCTCCTTTATAGGCCCCAAGCCTTGGTTCTATCCATTTGTCAGTTACCCAGGTAGCTATCAACGTTACTATCACGGCGGATGCCGCCATAAAATAATAATTTGCCGTAGGCATCACATAATATTCCGGATCTATTATATGTGCTGCCTCGGTGGAAAGCCCGGCCAGTAAAGGATCTATGGTACCTATGATTATATTAGCGCTGAAGCCACCGCTGACGCCGGCGAAAGCCGCCGCCATACCGGCTATGGGATGGCGCCCCACGGACAGGAATATCGTTCCTGCGATAGGTATTATAAGAAGGTAACCGAGATCGGAAGCCACATTGGAAAGAACGCCCGTAAAGACGACAATGAAAGTGAGCAATTTTTTCGGGGCGCCGACGACAAGGGAACGAACGCCGGCAGAAATAAGGCCGCTGCTCTCGGCTATTCCTATTCCGAGCATTGCAACCATTACTATACCCAGAGGAGCGAACCCGGTGTAGTTGCTTACCATTTCCAGCAATATACGGTGGAGGCCGCCACGCGACAACAGGTTATCTACTTCGACGTACTCTCCCGTTGCGGGGTGAACAGCTCCCCAGCCCAGCATAGAACCTATCCAGGATAGCAAGAGTACGCTTAAAGCCAGTATGCCGAACAGTGAAGCGGGGTGGGGAAGGGCGTTCCCTACGCGTTCGACGAATCCGAGGAATCCTTTTTTCTTGTTTAACTGGTTTGCCGGTATCTCTTTTTTATTCATCTGGTTATGTTAAAGTTCAGGTTTGGCTTAAATGCGAAAATAATACAAAAAATTTATAATACCTCAGCGAAAGGTTTCACCCAGGTCATTTTGGCTGTGTTTCAGGCGATGTTAGCGTTTGTCGCTGTTAACCATCTCACCCCCGTTTTTTTCCGTTTCGCCGGAAATAGTTTTATTCCCGCTGCTCCTTACCTCTAAAATATGGTATATTTGTACGTTAATCTCCGAAAGTAAAAACCAGAATATTATATGAAGACTCGTACAAGAAGATGGATCATTATCGGCGTTATAATAGTTATTATAGCGGGGATGTTCGCTTATCCCAGGATAAAGAGGCGCAGGCAGGCAGATGAAAGCAATAAAGCCCTGACGACAGTTTCTACTTCCGTTCCGCGAAGCCGTGCCCTGAATGTCAACGCCGAAATAGTTAGCTATACTCCCATGGATGACAAAGCAATAAGTCCGGGTAACCTAATTCCTTTCGAAGAGGCCGATCTTTCTTTTGAAACTTCCGGTAAAATAGTGGGGATATATTTCAATGAAGGCGAGTTCGTTAAGAAAGGAACTTTGCTGGCCAAGATAAACGACCTTCCTCTTCAGGCGCAGTTGAAAAAATTGGAAGCACAGGTAAAACTGGCTGAGGACAGGGTATACCGCCAGCAAACGCTTCTTGAAAAAGACGCGGTCAGCCGCGAAGCATACGAAACCGTCGCTACGGAATACGAAAAGCTGATGGCCGATATCGAGCTTATCAAGGCCAATATCGCCCAGACGGAGCTTCGCGCCCCGTTCGATGGCCGTATCGGCCTCAGGTACGTCAGCGAGGGTGCTTATGTCACGCCGTCGGCTAATATAGCCAATATAGCAATGACCAATACCCTGAAGCTGGATTTCTTCATACTCGAAACGTATGCGAGGGATATCAAGCCGGGAACAAAGGTGATATTCAGTTTCCGTGACGACAGGGGCCGCCTTCACGAGCATACCGCCACCGTTTACGCGCTGGAGTCGACTGTCGAGCAGGGTACTTATACTCTGAGAGCGCGTGCCACTTTCCCGAATGAATTAGAAAACCTCGTCCCGGGGACGTATGTTTCCGTGGAGATTCTTCGTGATGAGATAAAAGACGCGCTTTCGGTGCCCAGTGAGGCGATAATTCCCGAGATGGGCCGCAATATAGTTTATGTAGTCCGCAACGGTAAGGCCCAACCGGTCGAAATCGAAACCGGGATTCGCAATGAAGCCCGCGTCCAGGCTATTTCAGGCCTTCAGTTGGGCGATACCCTTATAACTTCGGGGGTCATGCAGCTTCGTACCGGAATGGATGTCGTACTTAATAATATTAATTAAATCAGGAAAGACCCTATATGAATATTTCCGAATTAGGTATAAAACGTCCGGTTCTCGCCACGGTGGTGATGCTCGTCATCATCATATTCGGGGTGATCGGTTACACTTTCCTCGGCACGCGTGAGTTCCCGAGCGTCGACCAACCCATAATCACGGTCAACGTCAGTTATCCCGGCGCCAATGCCGATGTGATAATGAACCAGATTACCGAGCCGCTGGAGCAGAATATCAACGGCATTCCCGGCATTCGCTCCCTGTCGAGTACCAGCAGCCAGGGCAGCAGCCGTATCACCATAGAGTTTGAGTTGAGTGTAGATATGGAAACGGCTGCCAACGACGTCCGCGATAAAGTTTCGCGTGCGCAGAGGTACCTTCCGCGCGACTGTGACCCGCCTACCGTATCAAAGGCCGACGCGGACGCCCAGGCCATCATGCAGGTGGCTGTTATGAGTGAAACCCGTTCACTGTTGGAAGTCAGCGATATCGCCGAGCTTACGGTAAAGGAGCGGCTTCAGACGATACCTGACGTTAGCGGTGTCGACCTTTGGGGCCAGAAACGCTACTCGATGAGACTTTGGATGGATCCTGTAAAAATGGGGGCTTACGGCATAACTCCGGTAGATATAAAAAACGCCCTCGACAGGGAAAATGTTGAATTGCCTTCAGGCAGTATCGAAGGTGACAGGGTACAGCTCTCAATCCGTACCCTGGGACTTATGAGCACGGCGCAGGAATTCAACGACCTTATAGTTAAACAAGACGGTGAAAGTGTAGTGCGCTTCAGCGATATAGGGCTTGCCGAGCTGGGGCCGGAAGACTACCGGAGCTCCACACGACGCAACGGAGTGCCGATGGTAACGGTGGCCATAATCCCTCAGCCGGGCGCGAACCATATCGAGATTGCAGACGAGGCTTACATTAGACTCGAGCAGATGAGGAAAGACCTTCCCGACGACATCCAGGTGGAGGTCCTTTATGATAATACGAAGTTTATCAGGTCGTCGATAGGGGAGGTGCAGGAGACGATATATATAGCGTTCATTCTTGTCATATTAATCATATTCCTCTTCCTGCGCGACTGGCGCGTAACCCTTATTCCTGCAGTTGTAATACCTATATCGATAGTCGGTGCATTTTTTGTGATGTATCTTGCCGGATTCTCGATTAATGTATTAACAATGTTAGCGGTGGTGTTATCAATCGGGCTTGTGGTCGATGACGCCATAGTCGTCACCGAGAATATATATGTGAGGATAGAGCGGGGTATGAGTCCGAAACAGGCGTGTATTG
>CAKUKW010000181.1 GCA_934663885.1 uncultured Tidjanibacter sp. | reverse complement strand
TCATAGGCTTGAGCAGGAACTCCTCGTTCTCTTCCGGTGTTTTAATAGGCTGGAAAGATTCAGCCACGTATTTTGCATAGTGTCCCTAGGTTACGTAGAGGTCTTTCATCCCGATATGCGGCGTGATGACCTGCTCGTAACCGTATTTTTTCTGCACCCTGCGCAGGAAGTTTTCCAGTCTCTCCCTCAGCGCGGCTCCTTTAGGCAGCCACATGGGCAGCCCCTGTCCTACGCGCTGCGAGAACATGAAGAGCTCCAGTTCCCTGCCCAGTTTGCGGTGGTCGCGTTTCTTGGCTTCCTCCAGCATGACGAGGTAGTCGTCGAGCATCGACTTCTTGGGGAAAGTGATGCCGTAGATGCGGGTAAGCATCTTGTTCTTTTCGTTACCGCGCCAGTAAGCCCCGGCCACGGAAGTCAGCTTTATAGCTTTGATCTTGTCGGTGCTCGGCAGGTGAGGGCCGCGGCAAAGATCGGTGAATGTACCGTTCGTATAGAATGTTATTGTCCCGTCATCGAGACCCTCTATAAGCTCGCATTTATATTGGTCGGCCTTCTTTGTGAACTCGGCCATAGCCTCCGCTTTGGGTACCTCTCGCCTTACCAACGGCTCCTTGTTCGCCGCGAGTTCGCGCATTTTGTCTTCGATCCTGGGCAGGTCGGCTTCCGTTATGGGCACGGGGGAGTCTACGTCATAATAGAATCCGTTCTCGATGCTCGGCCCTATGCCGAATTTGATGCCCGGGTAAAGCTGCTCCAGCGCCTCGGCCAGGAGGTGCGACGAGGTATGCCAGAAAGTCGATTTACCCTCTGCGTCGTCCCATTTGTTGAGTTTCAGGGCCGAATTGTGGAGTATAGGCATCGCAAGGTCTACGACATGCCCGTCTACGGTGGCCGAAAGTACGTCCTGCGCGAGGCGGGGCGAAATCGATTCGGCGACCTGGAAAGGTGTTACCCCCTTGGCGAACTCACGGACGCTGCCGTCGGGAAAAGTGATCTTTACTTGATCCATGTTCTCATTTAATTACGAATTCCGAATTACGGATTACGAATAACCCGCCCGGAAAATCAATGTTTATATTATGCCCGACTACAAATCCGGGCGTTGGTTTCTTAGTTTATCCTTACGGAAAATGACTTCCCTCCGGGTATCCATTATCATGCCCGGGGGGTTAAAGTTCCTGACTACGTCCTCGATCATCCGGGAATATTCCACCTGCTTATCCTCAAGCGATATATACATTACTCCGAGGTACATGCAGTATAACGTTCCCGGTTTTCATAATGTTATATCCAGGCTACTCCTCAGTCTGCGTTTCCGGGATCAGGTCGGAAACCGAAAGGTCCTTGCCGCCGCGGTCGCGCTCGTAGTGCGGGAGAGGGTTGGCTGTTATCTCGTCGTGCCACAAGCGGTTACGGAAAACATCCAGCGCCAGGTATATCGCTTCGCGCATCGAATCGGGATCTGCCTTGTCCTGCCCCGCGATATCGTACGCAACGCCGTGATCGGGACTGGTGCGCACCACCGGCAGGGAGGCAGTGAAATTTACCCCGTAGGGAGTGAGCGCTTTGAATGGCGTGAGCCCCTGGTCGTGGTACATAGCGAGCACCGCGTCGTAGTTCCTGTAGTTTGCTGCGGCGAAGAATCCGTCGGCCGCGAACGGCCCGAAAGCGAGCACTCCGTTATTCCACGCCTCTTCGATAGCGGGACGTATGATCTCCTGCTCTTCTTTTCCCAATAAACCGCCGTCGCCGGCATGAGGATTGAGCGACAGTACCGCAATCTTCGGCTCTGTTATCCGGAAATCGGCCGTAAGGCTCTCCTTGAGTTGCTCCAGTTTCTGCGTGATCTGCTCTTTGGTTATCGAGCCGCTTACCTCGGAAACTGGTATATGGATTGTCACCAACCCTACTTTCATAAGGTCGCTGCACATAATCATGACAGGCTCGCCCTCGAATTCGGCCGCAAGGTATTCGGTGTGACCGGTATATTCGAACCCGGCAGACTTTACGTTTTCCTTGTTTATGGGCGCAGTGACGATGACGTCTATCTCGCCTTTTTTAAGGTCTTCGACAGCCTGTTTTAATGCTTCGACTGCGCTTTTCCCCGCTTCAGCGGTGGACTCACCCGGCTCTATTTTGACATCTCCTTTTTCCGTCTCGATCAGGTTGACCCTTTTTCCGCGGGCTTCCCGGGCCGAATTAATCGCGTGGAAAGAGAATTCCTCACCTCCCTCAATACCTTTGCGGTAATAAGAGAGCGCTTTCGAGGAGCCGTATATCACAGGGGTCATGAGCTCGCTCATGCGGCTGTCTGCCAGCGTCTTTATTATAACTTCGGGGCCGATCCCATTGAAATCTCCCTGGGTGATGCCTACTTTCAATATTTTGTTTTCGCCCATAGCTTGTAGTCTGAAATTGTAACTTACAAAGATATACAATATTTCCTAACTGCGGTTTCGTATGGCCCCGGAATGAAAATATCGTTACACGGCCTGATTACGATCTGTAACCGTCGGGAAGGCAACGGAAGGCCGGAACAGAGAAAACAGTAAAAAATAATCATATTTCAGTGCCGCATTCCGACGAAAATCGGGAAAAAAGTGTAAATTTGCTAACAATTCGTAACTTATAACTGCAATTATCTAAATTATAAAATATAACGTTATGTACGGAAAAATGAAGGAACACCTGCAAAAGGAGCTTTCCGGTATCAGGGAGGCAGGACTTTACAAAGAGGAGCGTATAATCGAGTCGCCCCAGAGGGCGGAAATTGGAGTCGGCGGGCGTACCGTGCTCAATTTCTGCGCGAACAACTACCTCGGCCTTTCGGACAACGCGAGGCTTGTGGATGCAGCTTCGAAGGCGATGCAGACACGCGGTTACGGGATGTCTTCGGTACGCTTCATCTGCGGCACGCAAGATATACACAAACAGCTCGAAGCCGCCATAGCCGATTATTTCGGAACGGAGGATACCATCCTCTACGCCGCCTGTTTCGACGCCAACGGAGGTGTGTTCGAACCCTTGTTCGGCGAAGAGGACGCCATTATTTCCGACGCCCTCAACCACGCTTCTATCATCGACGGCGTGCGCCTGTGCAAGGCGGTTCGCTACCGTTATGCGAACGCCGATATGGAAGAGCTCGAAGAGTGCCTTAAAAAAGCGCAGGCCCAGCGGTTCCGTATAATAGTAACCGACGGCGTTTTCTCTATGGACGGCAATGTTGCCCCTATGGATAAGATCAACGAGCTTGCGAACAAATACGACGCCCTCGTGATGGTGGACGAATGCCACTCTGCAGGGGTAGTAGGAGCTACCGGCCGCGGCGTTACCGAGCTTTACGACCTGCGCGGGCAGGTAGATATAATAACCGGGACGCTGGGCAAAGCCCTGGGTGGTGCTATAGGCGGATTTACTACCGGACGCAAGGAGATCATAGAGCTCCTGCGCCAGCGTTCGCGGCCATACCTCTTCTCCAATTCGATACCTCCCGCAGTGGTGGGAGCCAGCCTCGAAGTCTTCAAAATGCTGGAGGAATCCGACGACCTGCATGACAGGTTGGTGAAGAATGTAGAGCGTTTCCGCGGCGCGATGATGACCGCCGGCTTCGACATCAAGCCTACCCAGTCGGCCATCTGCGCAGTGATGCTTTATGATGCTCCGCTTTCGCAGAAATTCGCTGCAAGGCTGCTTGAGGAAGGTATTTATGTTACAGGGTTCTATTATCCGGTCGTGCCCCAGGGACAGGCGCGCATACGCGTCCAGGTTTCGGCAGGACACACGACTGATCACCTCGACAAATGCGTAAACGCGTTCGTTAAAGTCGGGAAAGAACTCGGGGTGCTGAAATAATTATATAACTTTAAAATTTAGGGATTTAAAGATTTAGAAATGATTTAAAGGTTCCCAGGGTATCTGGCGGGAGAATCAATGCGCCTAAATTATTTCCCCACTTCAGGTATGATGATAGCCTTATATTCTACCGCATATTTCTAATTTTTAAATTTTTAAATCGGTTCATCTTTAAATCTGAAAAATATGCCTAAAGCACAGATAGACCAGATAGACAGGAAGATACTCCAATTCCTTATACAGAACGCCCGCATGCCTTTCCTCGAGATAGCGCGTGAATGCGGGATTTCGGGGGCCGCAATCCATCAGAGGGTGAAAAAGCTCGACGAGATGGGGGTGATCCTCGGCTCGCGGCTGGAGGTCGACCCCAAGAGCCTCGGGTTCGACGTGTGCGCACTTATTGGCGTGCGTATTTCCGACCCCACGATGTTCGATAACACGGTCGCGGCACTTAAAGCGATCCCGGAAGTCGTCGAA
>CAKUKW010000180.1 GCA_934663885.1 uncultured Tidjanibacter sp. | reverse complement strand
GATAATATACTGCTTTGGATTGCTGTAGTCTATCATAGGATAATCGATTGCCGCCGTCGAATCGGCTTGTGTCGTCTTCTCCCCAATGCTTTGTGCACATAGTGCCGCGGGCGCCAATACCGCAATGATAATTAAAAGGAAGGCCTGTTTTGGTAGCGTCATTTTCAGGTATATGAGTTCTCGTTTATAATTCAGGTTTAGTTTGTTTGACAAGCCCGAAGCGGCGTTCCCGCACGGCATAGTTCGAAAGGGCCTCATCCAGTTCCTCTTCCCTGAAGTCAGGCCAGTATGTTTTAGTAAAATACAGTTCGCTGTATGCGCCCTGCCAAAGCAGGAAATTACTCAACCGCTGCTCGCCTCCGGTACGGATTATAAGGTCGGGGTCGGGCAGCGAACGGGTATATAAATGAGCGGATAAAAACTCGGGGGTAATGTCGGAAAGTTCAATTTCGCCTTTTACGGACATTTCGGACAACTCGCGGCATGTATTCGTTATTTCCTGCCTGGAGCTGTAGTTCATGGCGAAAATTAAGTTTATAGTATCATTATTCTCAGTCTCATGTTCGAGAATCCTGATATGTTCCAGGACTTTTGCAGGGATTGTCGAGCGGTCGCCTATCATTCTGACGCGGACGCCCTCCCGTTTCAACTCTTCAATTTCGTTTATCACGCTCTTGCAGAAGAGTTCCATAAGCATGTCCACCTCTTCCCGGGGACGACCCCAGTTTTCAGTGGAGAATACATACATGGTCAGGTATTTGATACCTCTCACCCTTGCCGCTTTGAGTATGATACGAACGCTCTCTACGCCCTCTATATGGCCGTAGGTACGTTCCTTACCCCTCTCTTTCGCCCAACGTCCGTTGCCGTCCATTACAATGGCGACATGTTGCGGGATCTTGTCGGTATCCGTCATTCTGTAAACTGATGATAAATAACCTGCAAATATAGTGAACCGAGCCTGATAAAGCAAGCGAGCTCACTGAGCGTAGCCCACTCCTCGCGCATAGCGCGGTGCGGATAAAGCGTAATGGAGTAACATCCGCTTTCAAAACGGAAGTTCAACTTCCGGACCGCATCCTATTATTCTGCAAATATAATATTTCTGCGGGGATATAAACCTGCTGCCGGCTTTAAAAGTCAGCATCCGGCTGCCTTTAATTTTATTCGCGCTCGTCGCGTCCGTCCAGCCCCCACATCATTTTATTTCTTAACGTGTCGTAAAAGGATATATTTTGCAGTTTAACTAAAAAAATTGTTTTTTCACCTTTCGAAACCATGAATGTGGAGCCGTTACGTACCCGGAAAGATAAATTGTCAAGGCTAAGCAGGGCGTGCGGGTCGCGTGAATTAACGGTAAACTCTATTTCCCTGTTGTCCGGAACCACTACGGGCCGCATGCTAAGGTTGTGTGGCGCGATAGGCGAGATAACGAAGCACTGGCATGCGGGCGAAACTATCGGGCCTCCGGCGCTAAGGGAGTAGGCGGTTGAACCGGTAGGGGTTGATATAATAACCCCGTCTCCACGGTAAACGGCAAGTTTTTCCCCTTTTACGCTCAGATTTACGGCGGTCATTCCCACGTCGTCGCGGTGGATAACAACATCGTTAAGGGCGTAAGGATGCTCGGGGGGCGTGTCGAAATCACCTTCTATTTTAAGCAGTGTCCGTTCGCTCAGGGAGTAGTTTTTTTGCTCTATTTCGCGGAAAACATTTTTGATTTCGCTTTTAGGCACATTCGCGAGGAAACCGAGATGCCCGAAATTAACTCCCAGAACGGGTATAGACACTTTGCCCAGCGACCGGACCGCGTCGAGGAATGTGCCGTCCCCGCCGTAGCTGATCATGATGGAGTCTCCTTCCATGTCTGGTGTAAGGGAGGAATATATTCTTTCGGGCGGAATTCCAATCCCGCACATTTTATTCACATGTCCTGCGAACCATTCGTTGGCTGCCCATTCGAAAGAGTGCTCGGAAAGCGATAAGAAGATGCTCGAAAGCTCCTCCGAAGTGATATCTATACCGGGGCTCGAAAAGAGGAATATTTTCATATTTTAATGGAAAATTGATACCTTTACGCTCATTAAACTAATGTCTGAAATGACCAAACTAAGCGTAAATATAAACAAGATTGCGGTAATTCGCAATTCGCGCGGCGGTAATATGCCCGACGTTGTACAGGCCGCCATAAATGCGGAGCGTTTCGGGGCCCAGGGAATAACGGTTCATCCGCGTCCCGACGGACGCCATATTCGTTATGACGATGTACGCAAGCTGAAAAAAATAGTAACCACCGAATTCAATATAGAGGGCAACCCGACAGACTCTTTCACCGAGCTTGTTTTGGAAGTCGTACCGGACCAGGTCACATTGGTCCCGGATGCCCCTGACGCTATTACTTCGAATGCGGGCTGGGATACGGTTAAGTATCGTGATTTCCTGCTCGAAAAGTCGGAGCTGTTCCGCAGTAAAGGGATCAGGGTTTCGGTGTTTGTGGATCCGGTTGTGGATATGATCCGCGGGGCTGTGGAGTGCGGTACTGACAGGGTTGAGCTTTACACTGAAAGTTATGCTGCGGGTTATGCCGCCGATAAGGCCGGTTCGATAGCTCCTTATGCGGAAGCCGCCGAAGAAGCCGACAGGCTCGGGCTGGGTGTGAATGCCGGGCACGATTTAAACCTTGAAAACCTTCGCTATTTTATACGCAGGATGCCATTCATCAAAGAGGTGTCTATAGGACACGCCCTTATTTCGGATTCCATATATTATGGCCTTGAGAAAACAATAGGAATGTATCTCGACGAGATAAACTGGTAAAACGTGACAGAACCGCTATCACTTCCCATATTCAGACAAATATCCCGTATTGCCGATGATATGGGTGTCAGAGCCTATGTAATAGGAGGATATGTGCGCGATTATTATCTCCGCCGTCCGAATACAGATATCGATATAACCGTAGTTGGCAACGGTATAGAATTGGCCGAGGCGCTGGGCAGGGAGCTAAAAACGAATGTTTCCGTGTTTAAAACTTTCGGTACCGCTATGCTTCGCTGGAAGGGAATGGAGATAGAGTTCGTGGGGGCGCGCAGGGAGTCTTATTCCGAGAATTCGCGTAAACCGGCCGTAGAGGCCGGGACGCTGGAGGATGACCAGTTGCGCCGCGATTTTACGATAAACGCAATGGCCTGGTCGCTAAATTCGGATACTTTCGGAGAATTGGAAGATCCGTTCGACGGTATGGGAGATCTTGAGGAATGCGTTATTCGTACCCCATGCGACTCGGACACCACCTTTTCAGACGATCCCCTGCGAATGATGCGGGCGGTGAGGTTCGCTTCCCAGTTGGGATTCAGTATAGAGCCGGAGACTTTCGAGGCCATAGCACGCAACCGGGAACGTATTAAAATTGTGTCGGCCGAACGGATAACGACCGAACTCAATAAGATAATAGCTTCACCCGTTCCTTCCATAGGGCTTGAACTGATGGATATGACCGGACTTATGCCGTTGGTATTTCCCGAGTTCTCACGCCTGAAAGGTGTGGACAGGGTAGGGTATAAAGCCCATAAGGATAACTTTATACATACACTTATGGTGCTGGATAATGTGGCCGTTAACAGCGACAACCTCTGGCTCCGCTGGGCGGCTATCCTCCACGATATAGGGAAGCCCGCTACAAAAGCGTACGACCCGGTTGTTGGGTGGACTTTTCACGGTCACGAATTCGTGGGGGCCAAAATGGTGCCGGCCATATTCCGCAGGATGAAGCTTCCCCTGAACGAAAAGATGAAGTACGTCCAGAAACTTGTGGCCCTTCACCTTAGGCCTATCGCACTTACGGAAGAGGGGATTACGGATTCTGCGGTGAGGAGGCTCATGTTCGATGCCGGCGACGATATAGACGACCTTATGATCCTTTGCGAAGCGGACATCACTTCAGGTGACGAGAACAAGGTTAAACGCTATCTGAAGAATTTTGCGCATGTCCGGGAGATGATGAATGAGATAGAAGAGAAAGACAGGATAAGGAATTTTCAGCCTCCCATATCAGGCGAAATGATAATGGAAATCTACGGTATTCCCCCGGGCCGCGTTGTAGGCGATATAAAAGCCGTGATCAAAGATGCAATACTGGACGGAAAGATCGGTAATAACTATGAGGAGGCTTATGTGCTCATGGAAGAAATTGCCGGTAGGTACGGTCTAAGTAAGGTCTGATATATCACGATTCTAACTATAATAGTTATTTTTAGTATGGTGTGCCAATTTTGGCACGCCTGTTGTATTATCTAACTACAACTGATTATGAATTTGGTCGGAATGTGCAAACCGGCCGGAAAACTTAAAAAACTTACGATTATGAAAAAGAATCAGCATGTGATGTATGAAGACAGCAAGTGGGTTGTTAAAGGTGAAGGCGATGCACGTCCCCATGGC
>CAKUKW010000179.1 GCA_934663885.1 uncultured Tidjanibacter sp. | reverse complement strand
TCGGTGAACATCGACGTCAACTCCCTAAGGTACCTTACAGCCGAAGATATAGACAAGTTGAAAGAGTCCGCGTTGCTGAAGGAATACATAACAAAGAAACAGGCCGAGTTGGCTTCTTATAACGCCAACAGGCCGGCGATGCTCGACGAAAGGCGACTGACTAATATCGGGACTTTCCGCGAATACATGGAAGCGTGGATATCGAACAATCCAGACATAAACCAGAATATGACTCATATGGTCCGGCAGATCCAGCCGGGGCCTACGGGGCTTCCGCTGGAGGTGTATTGTTTTTCCGCCCGACAGGCGTGGGTGCAGTACGAGAAGGTACAGGCCGACCTCTTCGACCATTTTTACGCGGTCATGGATCTTTTCGGACTCAAGGCATTCCAGTATCCCAGCAGTCCTTCTCTCCGTCAGGTATCGTTTTCGCAGGAGGATTTTATCCCTATTGAGGAGATGAAATGATCTTTTTTAATACGGCCGGGACAAGATTACCCGGCCGCTTTTGTATTTACTAATTAATATGTTTCCTCGTCCGGGAGTTTGAATATCTCTTCGACCGGTACCCCGAAATAGCGGGCTATACGCAGTGCGAGTACGGTCGAGGGGGTATAGACGCCGTTCTCGATAGTATTTATAGTTTTACGGGTTACACCTACTGCCGCAGCCAGCTCTTCCTGAGTTATATTTTTTATCGCCCTCTGGATGCGTATGTTGTTTTCAAGTTCGCTGCCCATGAACTATCTCTTTAGATATAAGGCGCCCTCTATCATAATCGACAGGCAGGCTGTGAAGCGTTCGGCATCGGGGTGCTCTATTGTTTTATGTTCCATCATATTATGGATTTATAGTTTTAATACCTGCTGTAAATAAATATCGTTAGCATTATCGTGAAGGCGGTTAGGCAGTTCATACTTTCCAAAATTACAGTTTGGATGTATCGGGATGGAAAAGAGATGCCGCGAAACATATAGAGGTAGGTGGAAATACACTACCGGCCGGCTCTCCTTATTCCGGCACCTTTATTTATTATATATCAGTCCTGAGATGAGGAGGCCCATGAACCCCCCGAAAAGTACTCCCCAAAGGATCACTTCCGGCGCAGTTTCCGTAGCGACACATATTCCCACCATAAAATAGGTCGAGACCAATGCTGACCAGAAACCCCATTTGAAGGCTTTGGCCTTGAAGAAATCGCGCATTTCATTGAAGATAGTCCTGTAGACTTTGCGGTTGCTTTCGGCCGACATCGTTAGTACACCGTACGCCGTCCAGAAGATGGCCGCTACCAATATCGCTATCCAGAATGTAATCATGGCCGCCCTTGACCAGACCGGAGCGGTTATAAAGTATCCGGCAATCCTCGAGGCCAAAGCTATGCCGAGAAATACGGTTACTAATACCATATAGTTATACATCCTGCTTTCCCATTTAGTTATTGTTTCCGCGTCCATATATTTGATTTTATGTAACTGTTAGGTTTCTTCATGTAACCTTTGCGTTACAAAAATAAGCATGAAAATCATAAATACAAATTTTAAACGGATTTTTTACATTATATTAATAAAACAGCCTCCATGGCCGGGTAAAGGCGGCTATGGAGGCTGTTTTACTATAATGGAGGCTACTTCATGGGAACTTCGATGAGCAGTATCTTGGAGGTTTTTTCAGCTTCTATTTGTATAGCTTCGGCTTCCCATACGCCGATCCCGTCGCGCTGGGAAAGGTGCTCCCCGTTTACGGCCGCCTCACCTTCGATAATGAAAACATAGGCTCCTTTATCGCTGGCGTGCATGGTATGCTCGACGGTTTCCCCGGCGTCCATAGCTGCCATGTAAAACCATGCCTGTTGATGTATACGGCCTATATGCGGGCCGCTTTCTTCCTGAGGACCCACTATTTTTTGGAGTGTATTCTTTTTGACCGGTTCCAGGACTATATCCTCGTACCGTGGGGTATGTCCCTGCTCGTCAGTAAATATCCATATCTGGAGGAATTCTACCGGTTCGGTCGGGCTTCCGTTGTATTCGCTGTGGGTTATGCCCGTACCCGCACTCATAACCTGTATCATGCCAGGCTTTAGTTGGCGCGCATTCCCCATGCTGTCGGCATGTTCCAGTATGCCTTTAAGCGGTATCGAAACGATTTCCATGTTGTCGTGAGGGTGGGTTCCAAACCCTTCCCCTCCCGCTACGGTATCGTCGTTAAGCACCCTTAGCATCCCGAAATGAATCCTTTGAGGGTCGTAATAGCGAGCGAAACTGAACGTGTGGTGCGTTTTGAGCCAGCCGTGATTGAAATATCCGCGCGACCCGGCTTTGTGAATTACCTTTTTCATTTGTTTATTCCTATCTGATAGAAGTTTGTTTTACTATCGTTTTAACTTATATCAAATACCAGACCAAATGCCGGTTTGCCGGTTGCTTTTACAGGTACGCTCCCTTATATGCGCGGCAGACGCTTTTACGGCCGGCGACGCTTTTGAGGCAACGTGATGGTAACACCGCTCCGGCCTCTTATATAAACATACCCAACGCTTCTTCGGGGGAATTTACGAAAAGTATGCGCCCCTGCTTGTTGCTTTCACGTATAAAGTCGCGCAGGCTTTTGCTTTCCACGTTGCTGAAATCACCTATTATGGCCAGCCGCATATTGTACTGGGTATATTTCTGTAGTATTTCACCGGCGATCCGGGTGCTTAAATCGAAAAATCCGGGTGCGATATTTTCACTGCTTACCATCATAGCATCGGCTCCGTTATACCCGCAGTCTGCAATGAGGTCCAGCGCGTCATCGAGGTTGGAAAGGATTATTTCTTCCGATTTAATCTCTGCGAACCTCAATCCGTCCTTTTCAGATATTTTTATTTCCATGTTTTTTATTATTTGGTTTTATTCTTCGTGAGCGTTATTGTTCGGTTTACGCCAATGTCTTCAAGGAAAGCTGCGTCGTGCGATATCACGAGCACCGTTCCTTTGTAGGCCCTGACCGCAGCTGTTAGTATCTCCATACTGCGGATGTCGAGGTTGTTTGTCGGCTCGTCCAGTATGAACAGGCCCGGCCTGTCCTCTGCTACCTCCATGCAGCAAAGCGTGAGTTTCAGCTTTTCTCCGCCGCTGAGGGCCGAACACGGCTTGTCCCATACAGCGGCAGGAAAGAGGAAACGGTGCAGTTCCGTCTTAAGGAAATGCTCCGGAAGGCTGCGCCTGTTCCACTTCTCGAGCTGCCCGTAGACAGTCAGCGAGTCGTCTATAAGTGAATATTCCTGGTCGATAAGTATGTGCGTAGTTGCGCTCCTGAATATTGTCCCTTGGGTCGGCTCAAGGTTTCCAACCATTATTGACAGTAGCGTGGTCTTTCCTGTGCCGTTCCCACCCTGTATCGCAACGCGTTCCCCGCTGCGGATAAGAAATGAAAGCGGCCCGTCCCATAGTTCCAGCGAACCGGGGTAATAGAAATTTATGCCTTTGGCCTCTATCATTATTTTTCCTTCATGCATGCCGGCGTCGTGGATACCGACTTTCATTTTTATGTCGGGAGCTATCATTCCGCGTATTTCCCTGGACTCGTCGGTTATCGCTTCAATTTTTGCATCGTGCGTTTCCGCCAGCTTTTTGGTCGTGGAGGCAGCTTTATCCGTGAGGGTCTTTTTCATTATCCGCGGAATACCTTCCTTTTTCATATTTGCGGGTGCGCGTGAATCGGTTTTATGCTTGCGTTCCATCGCCAGACGCGCTTTTTGCTCTGCGGCCCTGAGTGATTTCTCTTTTTCCGCGAGCTGCTCCCTGAGTGCATTTTGCTTTCCCTGCTTGGCATCACGGTAAAAACCGTAATTCCCCCCATAGCGCGTGACACCTTTGGAAGTCATCTCGAAAGTGGTGTCCAGTATGTCTAACAGGCTCCTGTCGTGGCTTACGATAAGGATAGTCGCTTTGTTGCGGCGTATGATATCGAACAATTTACGGCGGCTTTCAGCATCAAGGTGGTTTGTCGGCTCGTCCATCAGGATCACTTCCGGGTTGTGGAGTGATATTCCCGCAAGGAAGACCTTGGTTTTTTCCCCTCCGCTTAGCGTTTCCATATCCTGGCCGGGGGAGATATGGTGCAGTTCCCATGAATCGAGGGCCTCCCTTGCCCTCTGTTCCAACGACCAGTCGTCCGCAAGGACAGCGAAATATTCCTCATCGGTGCTCCCGGCGGTTATGGCTTCGATAGCATGAAGTTTGGCATCGATACCCAGCGCCCCGGCGACAGTAAGGCCGTCGTACTGCCCGAAATGCTGCGGAACCACCCATAGCGGGCCTGTGATCGAGTAGCTTCCGCCGGAGGGCCCGGTTGTACCTGCCAGGATCTTTATAAGTGTGCTTTTACCGCAGCCGTTATCACCGATCAGAGACGCTTTTTCCCCGTAGGGTATGGAAAATGAAATACCGGCAAAAAGTTCTTCGCGGTCGGGATGTACGTATGATAGG
>CAKUKW010000178.1 GCA_934663885.1 uncultured Tidjanibacter sp. | reverse complement strand
CCTGGAGAGTAGAGAAGTTTACCTCTTGTTGTTCGAAGAATTCGAGCTGCTGCGGTTACCGTCCTTCTTGTTGTCGGACGATTTCGAGGTTCTGGAAGAAGAGTTGTTCGAACTGTGAGTTTTGTCGTTCGTTTTGGCCGTGGGGGTATTGTTGCCCATAGCACGTGTGTCTGAATTTTTTTTCGTGTTCATAATCAGTTTTTTTAATTAAAAATATACAACCGTGGTTTTCACGGTATATCGTTGCTCCTATTCTTCGGAAGCCAGCTGGTTGATGTGGTTTTCAGCTATCTTCGTGAGGTTCACGTCGGTCTGCTTCTCGTTTTCAAGGATTTTTTCGAGGTGCCTCCTTACTTCTTTTTCACCCATGTGGCCCGCAAAGATGCGGAGGGTGCCGTAAGAGGCTATTTCGTAATGCTCGGCTTTCTGTGCGGCGAGTATAAGGCCGGCGTCGCGGGTAAAGGAATCCTTTTCGGTATCGTCTATGACGCTCTGCGCTTCTTTAAGCAGGCCTTCCATGGCATCGCATTTCTTGGCTTGTGGTTTCTCCCCCATGAGCCCGAATACTTTCTCTACCAATTCTATTTGCCATTCCGTATCTTTCGTGTGCTGCTCGAAAGCCGCCGCGAGTTCTTCGCTCGTGGAAGCTTTGCGTAGCTTGGGAAGGGCCTGGTGGAGATGTTTTTCCGCCCAGTAAATATCTTTCAGTTGATCGATGAAGAATTCCCTGAAATCGGAACTGTCAACTTTTTTGCTGCGTTTTTCCATTACTTCTGTTTCCATAATATTGCTTTTTTGATCAATGATCTGAATTTTATCCGTTTAATTTATTTTTTCGATGTTTTTTCGTAGTCGCTCCACTTTATATCTTTCTTGGCCGTGGCCGACCTGACCTCGTTGCTGCGCTCCTTGCTCAGTTTTTTTGAGATAGCGGCGAGTTCTTCCTGGCTTTTGGCAGCACCTTCGGGCTCTTTACCCAGGAGGCCTTCCGTTTCTTTGACGTATCTTCCGGGCTTTTCTATATATTGCCACCGGTCGCCTGTCTGGGTCGCTGTACCTTCGTTCCAGGGGCCTTTGGCTTCTTCCCCTTTCGACATATTGAAATAGAGGTTGCCATAGCGGGCGTCTTCCTGCAAAATGCCGGGAGGAAAGTTCGGCTGTATCGTTTCCAAAGCGGCTTCGAATTGCTGGTAGTGCGTAATTTCCCTGGTCATAAGGAAGCCGAGGGTTTCCTTCACATACTGGTCGTCGGTAAATTTCATCAGATACTCGTAAACGATCTTCGCCCTGGATTCTGCGGCGATGTTAGATCGCAGATCGATAGTGAGGTCGCCGTTGGCGTTGACGAAAGCCCCGCTCCAGGGCACTCCATTGCTGTCGGTGACGGTCGGCCCTCCGGCGGTAAGTACATTGAACTGCGGATAGTAAAACGCCTCATGTATGAGATCTTCCTTGGCAGCTTTTCCTTCCATCATTTTGCCGATGGGATCCGATTCGACTGCATCTTTCATTTCGCCGTTGACTCCCGACAGGAGCATGGTAATGGTAGCGCCTACTATTTCGAGGTGCCCGAACTCCTCGGCGGCGATATCCATGAGCATATCGTATTTGTCGGGATATGTGTGGCGGCAGCCGAACGCCTGAACGAAATACTGCATCGCCGCCTTCAATTCACCGTTTCCGCCGCCGAATTGTTCCAGCAGCAACCGTGCGAACCGCGGATCAGGCTGGGATACCCGCGCATTGAACTGTAAGTCTTTTGAATGATAGAACATAATATTAAGTGTTTTTAAGTTGGTAAATAAAAAACTACCTCGAACAAAAGTCCGGGGTAGTTCTGGTTTTAACTTGGACAAATACTATGCCATTTGTGCCTCACAGCATATTGCAGAAGGGATTTTTAATGCCGGGCGAATATTTCTTAATCATTGAAAATCCGCACGCATACGGTTCGCTGCCGCAGTCAGCCGTACAGAAATATGCGACATTTTTTTATAGGTTCAAACGTTCCGAGGACGGATACGGGAGATTATCCGCAGGGTCGGTTGAAAATGGAACACGGCCAGAATCCCTGTTTCTTTCGTGCACACTAACGCGGGATAGTGGCCGTTGTTCCGTTACTACACAGAAAAAATTAAAATGTCATCTGTATCACCCTTGAAACCCAGGATTTCGGGCCCGGATCGGGAAGCGTACCTATAAGGCCCTCCAGCGTGTCAGTACCGTTTTCGAGCTGAAGCTCAGGCAACTGGTAGCCTAAGCTGCGGTTCATCGCGTAAAACTCCGTGGCGTCGGAATTGACGGTAAAAGCGTACGGCAGACTGAATGTTTCGTAGGCCGGCCATCCTATCTCCGTGAGGCTATTCCCGTAGTATGTGGTGGGATAATTGACCAGTTTGCCTACAACATTCTCTACCCCGTTGGGGCGTACTTCCAGAATCTTAAAAGTGTAGGGGGTCAGCATCTGTTTTCCGCCGGAATCCGGATTCTCCTCCATTGTCAGCATGTATATCCAGTTATTATCGGCCGCAACGGCGTAGGAGAGTACGATACAGTCACGAGAATGATAAGTGACCTGACCCAGTTGTGTGCCGGTAGTGCCAACCCTATAGTAGCCCCCGTCCAGCCTGGGGCCGTAGAGGTAACCGTTGTAAGGTTTAAGCAGGGCCGGGCCGGACACGTTCAATGCTCGGTCGTTAGTATAGCCGACTTCGATCTCGTCGGCTATCTGCACGACATTCAGGTTGTTGGGATTCAATCTGTATATCGTATGGTATACCGGCTCGGGTTCGGCCGGCGGTTTCAGTTCTTCGCCGGGGTTCAATATGATGGGCTCCGAGATGCCTATGGACGGCGACCCGTACAAAGTTTCCGACATACTTACGAATATATTACCGTTGGATGCGGCCGCGACGCCTACAAAATACATGTCGGAAGGGAACATCTGGGTATATTCCGCCACAAACTGATGGCTCTGGTCTAATTCGATAAGCCTGCATCCGTCGTAGATTGCAAGGTAATTCCCCGATGGATTCAAAGCCAACCCCGTGATATTGTTTCCGTACACGATGATCGGATGCCAGTTACCTGCATAATTCCATCTTGCGGTGGATTTAGTATATTTTACCGGCCTCGAATAATTGCCGAGGCATGCGTGAAGATTGCCGTCGCTGTCGGTAAGCATGTTATAGAGTTTCATATTAGTGTGTATCATGGTGCCCTGGAGTACGTCCGTAGCGCTTCGGGTTGCAGGCACGTTAAGGCTCTCATAACTCTCGTTCCGGTTGCATGCGCACAATAGTATCGCCATAGCGGCGACGAGTAAAATTTTTTTCATAGTTATTACAGATTTAATATTGTGGGTTCAGTGATAATATGGAACATGTTGTAAGGCAGGCTCTCTCTCCCGTATATAACCCTGTCTTCACTCTGCCATATAATCATTGCAATATATATAAAAAAGCTATAAAACTATATCCTATAAAGTCCTTTGTTTAACATTATAAATTTCGGTAAAACAGCAAGTTGGGGCAAAAAATTATATTCTGGGAACTTTCTTTCCGCCAATTAAAAAACCCGGTTCCAAACCGGGTTTTTTTATTGGCCTTGCCGGCCTTAATATGAGGAGCATTATTTTCCGTAATGGGCTTCCACATCCCTGGCAAGCTTCATAGATTTACCTGCTTCGTAATTATTTGTGGGTTTGGTCAACCATGCCGGCAGGGAAGGGGCGTAACCGCTTTTGTTATAGTTGTCCCAATAAGTCAGCTCACCGTCGTATTTGGTCTTTATCGTATTGCCCCTGTCGTCGACGAACTCCACTTCGACGATGTATTTGCTTCCGTCCCTGGAGATGTTAACCTCTCCGGTGATTGCGGGAGCTTCGTTCTCGTCCATGTCGTAATACCAGGTCCCGAATGTAATTCCCCAGCCGCCTTGTCCTTCATTGGCGTGATAAGGTACTTCTTCGGCCGATATTACGTATCTTCCCTCGGGTATTTCGGTAGTGTAATGACCATCGGTATACAACTGTATCCTCATGAAGTCGCCGTCACCGCTAACTCCCCAGTAGTAGGAAGGATCGACCGTTACTCCTTCGCTGTAAAGCCTGATATTCCACCTGTTCACACCCTTTATGTTTCCCATGGGCGACGGACCGTCATATTCGAGGTAACCGAAACTGGGAACCAGGGTCTTATCGCCTACGAAAGTAGACCTCGTGTATTCGTCACCCTGCCTGATGGTTCCTACGTATTTTGCCAAATACCATTCGTCGTTGTCCAGGAGTATGTTGTATTTCATAGTGTATACGTTTCCTTCTTTGGTAGCTTTTACAGTGCCGTCCTTAACAAAGTACCTGCTCTCTATGCCGTCCGTTATATTGGTGTAGGTACAATACTTATAATAATTCCATGGCTCGTCGTCCTTCTTGTCGATGATGTCCTGTGTGGCAACCCTGAATGTACCTGTTTTGTATGTGGTCGATGCAAAGT